>NZ_BJXB01000010.1 GCF_007990775.1 Deinococcus cellulosilyticus NBRC 106333 = KACC 11606
CACAACATGACACTCAGCCGCAACCACTTTCCTGCCCACTTCCGCTGGGGCTCTGCCACCTCCAGTTACCAGATCGAAGGTGCCGCTGATACAGACGGCAAAGGCAAATCCATCTGGGACACCTTCTCTCACACGCCAGGCAAGGTCAAAGGAGGGGACACCGGAGATGTGGCCTGCGACCACTACCACCTGTGGGAACAGGACCTCAACCTGATGCAGGACCTGGGGCTCAACAGTTACCGGTTCTCCATTTCCTGGCCCCGCGTGCTGCCTGCTGGAAAAGGCACGGTCAATGCAAAAGGGCTGGAGTTCTATGACCGTCTGGTCGATGGACTCTTGCAAAGGGGACTTGATCCCTTTGTGACCCTGTACCACTGGGACCTTCCGCAGGCGTTGCAGGACACCGGTGGCTGGGTCAACCGCGAAACCGCCTTCCACTTTGCAGATTATGCTGCTGTGGTGTCTGAGCGCCTGGGAGACCGGGTAAAACACTGGATCACCCACAACGAGCCGTTCTGCACGGCCATGCTGGGCCACCTGTATGGCGCACACGCCCCCGGCATTCGTGACCTGAAAGCTGCCCTGCAGACCCTACACCACGTTTACCTCTCCCATGGTCTGGCAGTGCCGGTTCTGCGCCAGAACAGTGCTCAAGACGCGCAGGTGGGCATCACCCTCAGCCTGCACCCGGTGTACCCCTTCACAGATCAGCCTGAGGATCTGGAAGCTGCCAGACGCCACGATGGTTTCCGCAACCGCTGGTACCTTGATCCACTTTATGGCAGGGGTTACCCGCAGGACACCTGGGAAAGGTATGGAGCCAGCGTGCCAGATGTGCAGGAGGGTGACCTGCAGACCATCAGTGCAGAACTGGATTTCCTGGGGGTCAATTACTACTTCCGGGAAGTGGTGCAGCATGCTCCGGGTGAAGGGCTTTTCGATGTGCGGGAAGTGCACCTTGATGGGGTGGAAAGAACCTACTTTGACTGGGAGGTCTTCCCTGAGGGCCTCACTGCCCTCCTGACCCGTGTGCATGAAGAGTACCAGCCAAAGAAACTTTTCATCACCGAGAACGGGGCCACCTACCAGGACGAGATGGTGGGTGGGGTGGTGCAGGATGAAGACCGTCGCCGTTTCTTCGAGCGGCACCTGCAGGCCTCTTTGGATGTGCTCAAAAAAGGCATTCCGCTGGAAGGTTACTTTGCCTGGAGTTTGCTGGACAACTTTGAGTGGGCCGAGGGGTACGACAAACGCTTTGGACTCGTGCATGTGGATTTTCAAACTTTGACCCGCACCCTCAAACGCTCCGGTGAATGGTACCGTGACTTCCTCAGGGTTCCTGTTGTCCCCTGAGGGGTAAACAAATTCATCCCCCTTGACACCCAAGGGGGATGTTTCACATCAGAGGTTTTTTTCCAGCAACCTCTCCACAATCACCACGTCTTTCCAGACCCCCTCAAGCTGACCGTGCTTGATGTAGGTGCCCACTTCCCGGAATTCCAATCGGGAGAGCATTTTCAGGCTGGCCTGGTTCTCTGGAAAGACCCTGGAGAGCAGTTTCCAGAACCCGGCTTTTTCACTTTCAGCGATCAGGGCCTGCATGGCCACTTCTCCGAGCTTCTGTCCCCGTGTTTCACGTGCAACATAAACACTGAATTCTGCAATGCCCGCATAGCATTCTCTGGGTCGATACGTGGAGGTGGAGGCAAAAGCCTGCACGGTACCCTCCACTTCCACCACCACAATCGGATGGTGCCCATCAAACCAGCTTTCCACATCGGTCACTGTTCGGGGGCGGGTCTCGAAGGTGGCTGTGCGGTCTGCAATGCCCTGGTTGTAAATGCGTGCGATGCTCTCCGCATCTGCCCGGGTGGCGAGACGGCTGGAAATGGCAGAGGTTGAAGTCATGGGATCATCCTTTCTGGAATTCGGTGTGAAGGGCAACGTGCAAGGTGCTCAGGGCTTCAAAGATGGCCTGATGCTGTTCTTCAGGGATGTGCTGCAACACCCGGGCCGTCTGGGCATCCAGTGCCGAATTCAATTGCTGCAGGTGCTGGTTCCCTGCTGCAGTCAGCTCAATCCAGCTGGCCCGGCGGTCGGTGGGGTGTCTGGTTTTGACCACCTTTCCGTCTCTCAGGAGTCCATCCACATTGCGAGACAGCCAGGCCTTGTCCAGTTTCAGTCGGGCCACCAGGTCCATCAGGGTCAGGCGTCCGGCTTTGCCCAGTTCGCTGATGACATGACAGCGGGTGAGGCTCTCCGATCCGGCACAGCTGATGGTCTGCTGTTGCAACTGGTGATGCAACCGGGTCACCTGTCTGAGCAGGTCTGCTGCAGGAAAGTGAGGGGTGAGCTTCAGGTGCATGGCAAGGGCAGAATCAGGGCATGCCCCTTGCAATTCCTGTGATGCAGAGAGAGCGGCAGGCAGTTCAGATCTGGGTATGGTCTGGAACCCCTGCCTGGAAAAGTAACCCGCTGCGGTGGTGGTGAGCAGGTACAGGTCTGAGCAGTTGTGGGTCCTGGCCAGCTCGACAAGTCGATTGAAGAGCGCTTTGCCCCATCCTTTTCCCTGATGCTCTGGTGCCACGGCCACCGAACGCAGCAGGGCCACAGGGGGATACACTTCCAGCCCACCCACAGCAAGCAGACTTTCATCTTCGGTCACCACCACAAAGGTGGAGAGGTGGTCCCTGGCTCCCTGCAAAGGCAGCTGCGGTTCCCGCAACAGATGTTCAATTTCAGGCCAGTCCTGGGGTGTGACGGGTCGGATCACCATGATGCCTCCAGACGGTTGTGATTGACAACCATCTTCTCCAAGTTAGACCCATGGAGGCAATCTGTCAATGGCAAAATGTTGACCATCAAAGCAAATCTGCTGGTTGGGCACTTGAGCGAAGGGGTCACCGCGCTGAGCCCAGCTGTGTTCTGGCACAATGGAGGCATGCTTCCCTTGACCTCGCCCTTTGGGCCACCTGTAAGGTGAATCCTGTGAACCCCATAGATGTTTCAAGTTTGCTGACTGCAGGTGATTTTTCCAGGGTGTCCGGTCTGTCCCGCAAGGCTCTGCGGGTGTACGAGGACTACGGTCTCTTGCTTCCTGTGCACATCCATCCCGAGAACCGCTACCGGTTTTATGCCCCATCCCAGTTGCGGGATGCCCGCATCATTCAGGTGCTGCGGATGATGGAGGTGAGCATGGACCGCATCCAGCTTCTGCTCGACAGCACGGACCCCCTGCAGGACCTGAACGATCTGTGGGTTCACCGGGAGAAGCAGCATGTGCAGCACCGTGCTTTTGCACAGTACCTGCATTCGCTGTTCGAAGCCCAGGGAGGCGAAATGTTTGAAGTGCACACAAGACAGGTGGATGGAGAGTACGTGGCGACCCTGAGTGGACAGGTGTATGCCCATGAAGCTCCGGGATTCATTTCGAGCAGCATTGCAAAGATCCGCAGGTTTCTTGAACAGCAGCAGGTGGAGGCCAGAGAGATCGACTGGACCATCTGCCATGAGGGACCATCCAGGGACGCGAAAGGCTCCATGGAGGTCTGTGTTCCTTTTGTGGGGTCCCTCCTTCCGGGAGAGGGCATCAGCCTGAAACATGAACCCCCCCACCAGGAGGCCTACATCCGCCTGCGCAAGGAGCAGTGCCAGCCTGCAGTCCTCATGCAGGCCTACGATGCCGGCCAACGCTGGTTGCAGGAGCAGGGGAAAGTCCCCATCCTGGGCAGCCGTGAAGTCTACTTTGCAGACTGGTCCACCGTGGCAGACCACGAGGAGGCTTTTGATCTGGCCTTTCCCTACCACGACTGAGGACCACCATGAAAAACACTCCACCTCTGCATGACACAGAGGTGGAGTGGGTTTTTGAGGTCAGGCGTCTGATTGAAGCAAAGGATTCTCCTTCTGGTGGTTTTAGACGCCTGATCCCAGCATAGCACTTCTAGGGGATTTCCCTTATTGACAGGGTGGTCACTCAATTTACAGGGCTCTGAAAATGCAAGAATTTAGACTCAGATGGTGGGCATCACATTGCCGCCCGACACCGAAATGTACTGTCCGGTGATGAACCCGGCAAGGTCCGAGGCCAGAAAAGCCACCAGATTTGCGATGTCCTGATCGGTGCCCCTGCGCTTCATCGGCACTTTCTCACGGTAACCCAGAGAAGCTTCAGACTCAGGATGGTCCTCACTGATGGTCCATCCAGGTGCCACCTGATTGACCGTGATCTGGTGCTCTCCCACTTCCTTCGCCAGCACCCGCAGCACCCCATCCATCCCGCGTTTCCCGGCAACGTAAGCGCCCTGTCCGGGGTCGTTTTGCATGGCGCACTCGGTGTTGATGCCGATGACCCTGCCGTGCCCCCTTTCAACCATGCCAGGAACAAAAGCCTGGGCCATGAGGACGTTGTGCAGAATGCAAGAACGGTACTGGCTGTCATAATCTTCAAGGGGTTGCTCAAGCACCCGGGTCCAGCGGTACTGGATCACGGCATTGTTGACCATGATGTCCACAGGTCCCATTTCGGCCTCAATCAGGGTTTTCATGGCATCCACTTCTGCTTTAACGGTGACATCCGCCTGCACGGCCATGCTGCGGCGGCCCAGGGCACGAATGGCCTGCACCACCCGTTCTGCTTCCTGAGCATTGCGGTGAAAGTGCACCACCACATCTGCTCCGCACTGTGCGAGGGTCAGGCACATCACCCTGCCCAGTTGCCCGGAGCCTCCGGTGACCAGTGCGGTTTTTCCGGTCAGGTCAATTTTCATTTTTCCTCCTTGCAGATCAATCTACAGGAAGAAAGGCAGGGAACATCCCTGCCTTCTGAAGGGTTACTCCTGATAGGAAGACCGTCTGCGGCGTTTGCGCCTGCGGCGTTTGGCCCTCTGGACCACCTGCGGGTCACTGCGGTACCTGAGGTACATGATCACCAGTCCGGGGAGGCCTGCACCGACCAGCACACAGGTCAAAATCAACAACCAGGGATTGCTCAACCATTCATTCATTTGTAATCCTCATGTCATCTCATGCTATCCCATCTGGGCTGACAGGTGAAAACGTTTCAAAATCCGTACCCAGTCTAAACAGAGATCAGGCCGGAGCAGGCGTGTCTTTCCCCAGCAGAATCCTGAGCGCAATTGGGGCCAGCACAGTGGTCAGGAGCACCATCACGATCACCTGAGCGAAAACATCCTTCTGGATGACTCCATAAGACAGACCGATGCCTGCCACAATCAGGCCGACCTCACCGCGAGGCACCATGCCAAGCCCCACCAGAAGGGCCTGTTTGCGGCCCTGGGACAGTGCACCTGTAAACCCCCCCACCAGTTTGGTGATGACTGCAATCACGGTGAGGATTCCACCAGCAGTCAGCACCGAAGGGCTTCCGAGTGCTGCCAGGTCCAGTTTGACCCCCACCATGGCGAAGAACACAGGTGCGAGGAAGTCTTCGAGGGCATGAACCTTGCTTTCAAAGGTGTGTTCGTCTTTCACTTCTGCCAGGACCATTCCGGCCAGGAAGGCCCCAATGATCGGGGCAAGTCCAGCCAGACTGGACAGGGCAGCAAGCCCAAGACCCACCACCACGGCCATGCCAAAACTGTTGGCCAGGGGGAGGTTGTTGAGTTTGCTTTGAAAGCGTCTGAGCAGCGGAATGCCGATGAGCAGGACCGCCACCACAAAACCCACACTGATTCCCAGGGTGGTGAGGACGCCCAGCATGGAGATTTCTCCTCCTTTGCCCAGACCGGAAACCACCGCCAGAATGGTCAGGCCCAGGATGTCATCGATCACAGCGGCCCCCAGGATGATCTGGGCGAATTTGCGGTCCAGCACGCCCATTTCCTGCAATACCTTGGCGGTGATGCCGACGCTGGTCGCCACCAGGGTGGTGGCAATGAAGAGGCTTTCAATGTTCCCATGGCCCTGCTGCACCCCGAAAAAGTATCCTCCCACCATGGGCAGGATGATCCCCAGAAGGGCCACCATCAGGGCTTCTTTGCCCACCTGCAGCAGGTCCTTGAAGCGGGTCTCCAGGCCCACCATGAACATCAGAAAGATGGCTCCAATTTCTGCCAGGGCTTCCATGGTCACACTCTCGCCCACCACGCTCAGCAGGCTGGGACCGACCACCACACCCGCAGCCACCTGGCCCACCACCCGGGGCAGGCCCAGTTTTGCAAACAGCCAGGACCCCACCTGTGCAGCCAGCACCAGATAGAACAGCTGGAGCAGCAACCCGGTGACTTCTGCATTTCCTGCAGCAAGGGCACTCCCTCCTCCCATCAGGGCGAGGAGGGGCAGCATGCGGGGTGGGGAATGAACACTGCGGATGCTGCTTCTGAAGATTTTCATTTGATGCTCCTTTCAAAACGAGACGGAGACTGCTTGTTTGAAACAGTCTCCGCCAGGCCCACGTATGGAGGTGGGTCTCCGCCTTTCGGCACATTTACGACCTCAGGTTACGGAAAACCCCCTCCCTTTTCAAGGGTGCAGGTGCCAATCAGAATCCGGGAAGTTCAGGACTGTGGCCCTGAACCGAGAACAGGCAGGATCAGGGAGATGCAGGTGCCGGACTGCCCTGCGCTTTTTGCAGCGATGGTGCCCCCATGCTGCTCGGTCAGCCAGCGGGCAATGGTCAGTCCCAGACCACTGCCACTGGGGTTTTGCTGTTTTGCTGTTGCTGAGCGGTAAAAACGGTCAAAAATGTGAGGCAGGTCCTCTGCCGGAATGCCCATGCCAGTGTCTTCCACTTCAGTCAGAACCTCATTGTTGTGCAGTCGGGTGCGTACAGTGACGGTGCCCCCTGCAGGGGTGTAAACCAGGGCGTTGTCCAGCAAGATCAGCAGGAGTTGCTTCAGGCGGTTTGGGTCTCCTTCCACCCACAGGTCATCGCTGGATTCAAGCTGCAGGTCCTGCCCGGTCCTGAGCTGCTGGGCGTCCCGGAAGGCCTGCAGCACCACCTCGGAGTAATTCACTTTCTCATGGACCAGTTCAATGCCCGCATCTTTTTTCGCCAGAATCAGCAGGTCCTCCACCAGCCGTCCAAGCCTTGACATCTCCAGTTCTGCATCATGCAGGATGTCTTCCCGTTCGTGGGGCAGCATGGTGGGGTAACGCCGGATCAGTTCCAGGTTGCCTCGCACGATGGTGATCGGGGTGCGCAGTTCGTGGGAAGCGTCGGCGAAAAAGTGCCGCTGGGCGCGTACAGCCTGCTCCAGGCTTTCGATCATGTGGTTGAGGGTGCGGGCCAGAATGCCAAGTTCATCGCGCAGGGGAAAGCGTTCCACCCGCTGGGACAGGTCCTGGGAGTGGGCAATGTGGTCTGCAGTGCGGGTCAGGCGGGTGATGGGCCTGAGGGCCATGCCAGCCACCATCCACGCCAGCACCGCTGCCACCACGGCCAGCACCACCGTGAGGGTCAGCAAAACCCTGAGCAGGGCCTGGGTGGCCGTGTCAAGGTGCCCCAGTGGACTCAGGGTTTCCAGGTAACCGGCCACCTTTCCTTGCCTTTCGAGGCGCACCACGTACCTGCGCCAGCGTTCCCCCTCAATGCGCACGGTGCCGAAAGCCGCATGGTCTGGCAGAGGCACCGGACTGTCCAGTGTGGGCAGCAACCGAATCCACAGGGGCATCAGCGGCCGGGTGGGCCGCTCAAGGGGCAAAGTCGGGTCGGTGGCAGGCAGGTCCTGGCCGCTTTCGGAAGCCTGACGGAGGCGACCATCTGGAAAATACAGCCGGATGGCGACCCCATTGCTGTCGGCATCCAGCACGTAAGAGCGGTCTGCAGCACGGATGCCTGCAGCAACATGGTTTCCAGTGAGGATCAGCACCCGGTCCACGTCCTGGTACTGGCTTTTCACGTAAAAGCCGTAAGCCAGCAGGGACAGGGCCAGCAGCAAGAGACCGCACAGGCCACCGTACCACAACGAGAGCCGCTCACGGATCAGCACTCAGTCCTCCCGGAGGATGTACCCTGCACCGCGAATGGTCTGGATCAGGCGGCTTTCTCCTCCCTGTTCGAGTTTCTGCCTCAGGCCACTGATCACCACCTCCACCACGTTGACATCGCCAAAATACTCCATGCCCCACACCCGGTCGAGCAGCATCGGCTTGGAGAACACCCGCTCAGGGTTTTCCAGGAGGGTCTGCACCAACTTGAACTCCAGAGGGGTCAGGTGCAGCACCCTTTGCCCCCTGCACACCTGATGCCTTTGCAAATCCAGGACCAGATCGGCGTAACGCAACTCGGAGGTTTCCGGGGTTCTCTTGCGCAGGATCAACCTGACCCGGGCAAGGAGCACATCAAAAGAGAACGGTTTGGTGATGTAATCATCTGCGCCGGATTCCAGCCCCTGCACGTGCTCCTGGGGTTTGTCCCGGGCAGTGAGCAGAATCACCGGGAGCGTTTCTCCAGCGGTCCGCACCTTCCTCAGGACCTCGAGACCTGAGAGGTCGGGCATCATGATGTCCAGAATCAAGAGGTCCACGTCATGATCGCGCAATTTCTCCAGGGCTTCCGTGCCGGACTGGGCTTCCAGCACCGGGTAACCTTCGAAGGCCAGACCACGCCGCAGCATCATCAGCATGCGTGGATCGTCGTCCACCACCAGAACCTTGGGCATGTCCCATTGGTGCACCGCTGGCTCATGAAAACTGTGAACATTTCCTTCAGATGCCTTCACTCAGCTTTCCCTAAGCTTTCTCGAAGGTGGAAGCCAGTTTGCCTGCCTATGATGGCGTCACTGGAGGTTCAGATGCTGACCGTAAAAACATTGATGGAGATGGGGGAAATTCACACCCCCCACCGAAAAATCGGCAGTGTGGTGGATGTGGTCATCAACCATCAACTCGGGCGGGTGATCGCCTATCTGGTGCGCTCGGAGGCCTTCCACACCCAGGAGGCCGTGCTTTTTGATGCCCTGATGTACCACAGTGAACACAGGGGTTATGTGCAATCCAGCGACGATGTGGTGCCGCTCATCAAACTGCCGCGCCTGCAGGCCCTGGCGGAAGAATACCAGGTGATCGGCAAACCCTGGCTGGATTTTGAAGGCCGGGAAATCGGCACCATTGAGGACATTTCTTTTGATGGGCAGACCGGTTACGTGATGTACTACAAGATCAAATTCCATCCCCACGTTCCGGTGGTCACCCCCATGATGTCTGCGGCACTCAGTCCTTTCCGGGGGCAGTGATGCACATCGCCCTGCTCTGCCATTCCACCCTCGGAGGCTCCGGGGTGGTGACCAGCGAACTTGCCCTGTCTCTGGCCAGACGGGGCATGACGGTGCATGTGCTTTCCGACCAGAAACCTTTTCGGCTGGAGATCCCGCAGGACCTGCAAGACAGGCTGCTTTTTCACCCGATTGAAACGGTCAGCCATCCGGTGCTGCCGGGGAACCTGTTTTCGCTCTCCACAGTCAACCAGCTGGTGCAACTCAGTTACCAGTATCCGATTGACCTGGTGAACGTGCATTACGCCATTCCTTTCGCTCCGAGTGCCGTGTTCGCCCGGGAGATTGCTGGACAGCGTTTCCGGGTGGTGACCACCCTGCACGGCACCGACGTGACCCTGCTCGGGCAGCACCCGGCCCTGAAAGCCACCCTCAGGTACAGCCTGGAACAGTCCGATGCCCTCACGGCAGTGTCCAACAGCCTGGCCCAGGAGGCCAGACGCATTTTTGACCTCAGCCACTTCAAGCCGATCCATGTGATTCCCAACTGGGTGCCCGAAGGCCGTTTCTGGTTCCAGGAAGACCCCATGAATGATTTCCCGGTGCTGGTGCACGCCTCCAACTTCCGCCCCATCAAACGCACCAGAGACGTGATCTGGATTGTGCATGAGGTTTTAAAACACCGCACGGTGAAACTCCGCATGGTCGGAGAAGGACCGGACCGGGCAGCCTGCATGGCCCTGGCCTGTGAGCTCGGCATTTCTCAGCACATCGAATTCCTCGCCTCCACCCCTCACATCGAGCAGCACCTGCAAGACGCCGACCTGTTGCTCCTGCCCAGCGAAAGCGAATCCTTCGGGCTCATTGCACTGGAAGCCATGGCCTGCGGGGTCCCGGTGGTGGCCTCCCACACTGGAGGACTCCCGGAAGTGGTGGTGCATGGATCAAGCGGGGTCCTGAGGCCCGTCGGGGATGTGGAAGGCATGGCGGCAGCAGTGCTGGACATTCTGGCAGACCGTGACGCCTGCCGCACGATGCGCAGAGCCGCCTGCAAACGCAGCCAGCGTTTCTCTGAAGAACGCTCCGTCAGGGAGTACCTGCGCATTTTTCAGGGTCTGGTTTCCCCCACCCTCAACCAGCGGGTCGGAGAGGCAGGTTTGTGGCAGGAGATTCCGGCCCACCCCTGGCCCCATCTGGAGGACGCATGACCGAATCAAATGGACCTTTTCTGCTCACCATCTACCTGACCGCCTGTGAAGCCGAAAGTGCATTTCGCACGCTGGTGCAGCACGCCCGCAGCAGTGGATTCCCGGTGGAACTGCCGCTCGTTCCGGTGAAACTGCCTGAACACCACCAGAACCTGCATGCCTCTCCCGTGGAGCACGTGCTGTCCCTGCATGGCAACCTGAAAAGCATCACCGGATTTGTGGAGGTTCACCGGGACCTGATCATGGGAAACGGCTTTGTGGACATCTCCCCGGTGCTGCGCCCCCTGGCCCTCAGCTGAACTTTCACCCCGGAGGAGAAGGTGCGTGGACACGGTGCGGTCTGTCCACGCAGGAGGATCAACATGTCAGAATCTTCCTTGCCAAAACAGAGCAGCAGGGACTTTGTGCTGGTGGTGACCCGCGAGGGTCGCATCAAGACGCTGCGCATCCGGGACATCACCCACCTGTCACCCGGTCACACCAGAGACACCACCACGGTCTTCCTGACCGGAGAAACCAGCCATCTGGAAGGCCTCGCCGTAACCATTCAGGAGCCCTGTCGGGTCTTTCAGACGCGCTGCGAGTGCCTGCTGGGTGCACTGCAGAGGGCAGACTGTCAGGGCATCAATGAATTCTTTGCCCCCAGACCTGTGCTTCCAGAACAGCAGGTTGGGTAGCCCTTTTCCATCTCAGAAAAGAAAAACTGCCCCATTTGGGGCAGCTGGGTAGCTCATTCCAGAGCGAAAAAAGTTTAGCACATCCTCTGGCAGGCTTTCCTGAAGATTTGCTTATGTTTTGATCCAGATCAAAATTTTGGGTTGCTCAGAGGTGCAGTGCCCTGTCATTCCAAGGTGTCGCTGCACAGGCGGTGTTTCTGGACCACAAGCTGCAATTGATCGAAATCCCCATCTGGAATCAGGCAAACCCACCCTGAATCAGGCGAGCCCAGTTTCTGCAGGATGCACAGCTGGTAATGCTGGCTTCTGGCCGCCTGCAAGAGCAGGGCTTCGATCAGGTCCACCGTTTCATCTTCCTGCGGTGCTGGACCTGCAGAGAGCGCCTGCAGGGCAGCTTTGAGTTCATCTGTGCGGTACAGGGCGTTTCGAGAACCAAACTCGAAGGACAGGTGGGCCAGACGCAGCAGGTCCTGTGCTGCACCTGCACTGACATCGTAAAAATGGTGGATGGGGTTTTCTGCAGCAGACATTCCAGCCTCAGGTCCAACACTCTAAAGCCTGAAGCTTAGGATTTGCTGATGCACGGGCTCTTCCTGGATCTGGTTCAGAAGTGCAGTTTCTGCTCAGACCCTCAGTGAACCTCTGAACCCCCTGCTCGCATAATAAGAGGATGCCCCATTGTGGTACACAAAAACGTGGTTGTAACGGCGGTCTCCAAAAAGTGCCCCTCCCAGACTGCGGATGTCTGTGGGGGTTTTCACCCAGCTTGAGGTTTTGAGGTCAAACTCGCCCAGGGTTTGCAAATGACGGTACTCCTCCTCGCTGAGGAGCTCGATGCCCATGCTGTTGGCCATCTCCAGTGCGCTGTTGTGGGGTCTGGCTTCTTTTCTGGATTCCAGGCCTTCCCGGTCATAACAGATGCTTCTGCGGCCCTTCGGGGTTTCTGCAGCGCAATCAAAGAAAATGTACGCTCCTGTTTCAGGGTCCTGACCGACCACATCGGGTTCTCCACCGCTGTCTTCCATTTCCTGCAGGGACCAGAGTTTCTCAGGGCGCTCTTCCAGTCGGGTCTGGATGTCACTCCAGTTCAGGCTGGGGTGGCGCTTGTGGTTTTTCTCGAAACGGGCTTTCAAGGTGCGGAGCAGGTCCTGCTGCTCAGGTGACAGTGCTCTTTGATTGCTGTCTGAATCAGGCATTTTGTCATGTTACCACTGTGGCAGGAAGCTTTACGCAACCTTCACAGGGTTTCGTTATCCTGACCATCCTGGGACGTTCCGTCTGCCTCGTTCTCAGATGCTTCAGAGGAAGGGCAATGAGACCTTCAGGGCGGTATGCTTGCACAAGAAGGATGCCAAAGAGACCTGGGAAAAGCTTTGTTGAGGAGGGACAATGGCACGCATTTTGATCATGGACGATGATCCCAACATCCACCAGATCCTCTCCATGTACCTGGAGCGGGATGGGCACACTGTGTTGCAGGCCCTGAATGGAACTGCAGGCCTGCACCTTGAAGGTGAAGCGGACCTGCTGATCATCGACTGGATGATGCCCGAAGTGAGTGGTCTGCAGGTGATCGAGATCCTGCGGGGTCAGGGCTGCGTGAAGCCCATGCTCCTGCTGACTGCCAGGGGAGATGAGGGGGACAAACTGCAGGGTCTGGATGCTGGAGCAGACGATTATGTGGTCAAGCCCTTCTCCCCCCGTGAGGTGACAGCGAGGGTGCGGGCCCTGCTGCGCCGGGCTGGCATCAAAGAAGAGATCATTCTTGGTGCCCTGATGGTGAAACCGCAGTCCCATCAGGTGTGGCTGGATGGGCAGGAGGTGCAGCTCTCAAAGCTGGAATTTGACCTGCTCTCTGCCTTCCTGAGCACACCTGGAATGGTCTGGACCCGGGACCGGTTGCTGGGGCGCGTGTGGGGCAGTGACTTTCCAGAAATGGACCGGGTGGTGGATGTGCATGTGAAAAACCTGCGCAAGAAACTGCACGATGATCCTGAAAATCCGACCTTCATTGAGACCGTGCGCGGAGTGGGGTACCGCCTCAGGGAGCAGGAGTGAAACTGTACCCCAGGCTCTTTTTCACCCACCTGCTGGTGAGCCTGGTGGGACTGGTGGCGGTCTTCGTCGTGGCTGAACTGGTGGCTCCCGCTTTCTACCAGGAGCACATCCGCCAGATGGTGGTGTCCTTTGGGGCCGGGGGAGAAGGCATGCACCACCAGCTGGAGCAGGGTTTTCGCAACACCGTCACCTCTGCAATCCTCTTTGCCCTGCCTGTTGCTGTGGGCGTCGGCTTGCTCACCACCCACCTTCTGATGCGGCGGATTGTGCAGTCCGTGCAGCACCTTTCCCAGGGAAGTCAGGCGATCAGTTCAGGCCAGTACGGTTTGCGCCTGCCAGAAACAGGCCAGGATGAACTGTCCCTGCTGGCCCGCAATTTCAACCGCATGGCCTCTGCCCTCGAAGGGGTGGAGAAGGCCCGCATCGAGATGATCACCCATGTGGCCCACGACCTGAGAACCCCCCTTTCATCCCTGCGGGGTTACTCTGAAGGCCTGCTGGATGGGGTGATGGACCGTGAACTGGTCGCCTCCCAGATCCTCAGGGAGGTGTCTCACATGGAGCGTCTGGTGCAGGACCTCTCGCTGGTGTCAAAAGTGGAGGCGGGCAAGGTGGACCTGCACCTCACTGCTGTGGATGTGTCAGGAATACTGGAGGAGGTGCAGGAGCGTTTCCGTCTGGTCTTTGAGGACCGTGGGGTGGACCTGCAGGTGCACATCCCTCTGCTGCAGGTGCATGCAGACCGTGACAGGGTTTCCCAGGTGCTGAACAATTTGCTGTCCAATGCCCTCAGGCACACGCCCACAGGTGGGAAGGTGCAGGTGGGTGCCCTCCGACAGGGAAAACAGGTGAGGTTCACGGTGCAGGACACCGGAGAGGGCATCCCTGAGGGGCACATCGGGCGGATCTTTGACCGTTTTTACCGTGTGGATGCAGACCGCAGCCGCCGGGAAGGGGGCAGTGGGGTGGGCCTCACCATCGTGCGGGGCCTGATTGACCTGATGGGGGGAGAGGTGGGGGTGCAGTCTCGTCCTGGACACACAGAATTCTGGTTCACCCTGCCTGCTGCCGAACCGGGAAAGAAGACCTGATCGTGCAGAAGTCCTCAGTTGGCACCGGGCAAGTCACCCTGAGGGTCAGTCGGGCTCTTCGTCCTCCTGGCGTACTCGAACAGCATCAGGGCCAGTTCTCGGGTGGCGACTGCATCTCCCAGGCTAGTGTGTGCAGGGTAGGGCTTCAGCTTCCGGTTGAGCACCCGGGCCACGGCCTGCCTGGATTTGTGCAGAGACAGGTAACGGAAATCCTGCAATGTGCTGCCAGATGGCTCGGGCTTGCCAAACAGGGCCGAACTGGCCAGCATCAGGCAGTGCCAGCTTCGGGGCAGCTGGAAATCCTTTCTCGAAACGCCATTTCGCTTCTGGGTGCGCAGCAGGGTGCTGCGGTCAAAATCCGCATTGAAGGCCAGAACCCCCTTTCCCTGCAGGGCTTTTTGAAGCTCTGGATAAACTTCGGCGAAGGTGGGTTCGTCCTCCAGCATCTGCATTGAGATGCCATGCACCTCAAAGGCACTTTCCTGAATGGGAGTGGTGGGCCGGATCAACTGGTTGAACAGCACCTCACCCGTGCCGGACACCACGCTGATGCTGATGGCTTCACCCACAAGATCGGTGGTTTCGGTGTCCAGGGTGACCCAGGATTCCGGGGGCAGCAGGGCCAGCTCCTGCAGTTCCCGCAGGGTGGCCTGCTGCCACTCCTCCACCTGATTGGAGAGCTGCTGTGCTTCGGTGGTGCTGCGGCGTTCTCCGGCGGCAAGCAAGATGCCCAGTTCCCGTTCAGAGGGTTTGCGTTTCGGGACCGCCTCGCTGCGGGAAAAAAGTTCCACAGGTTGCCTGTTCCTTGCCCCGTGTGACATGGTTGCCACGGGAGCCCCTCCGGGTTGCAGCCCTTCTTTTCCCAGTTCGGTTTTGGTGGCGAGGTCCTCGGGCACCTGGTTCCAGTGGCGGTAATGGGGGAGGGAGCGCTTCATGGCCTGTTCTAGCATGGGATGGTCCAACAAGCAGTTGCAGAAGTTTCAATGCGCTTGGTCCTTTCACTCCATTCCGCTACAGTCGTAGCATGATGTTGCGTGTTGTCCCTGTGCTTCTGCTGCTCGGAGCCTCTCCTGTGCTGGCCTCTTCCACCATCGAATCCCTGAGTGCAGCCCAGCCCTCCTCTCCGGGACATCGGCCTGCTGCAAAACTTCCAGAACTGGTGCTGAAACCTGCCATTGCAGGGGTGAAGAAAATCCAGTACTTCGGGAATGGACACATTGAAGTGGCGGGGGCGCTGGTGCTGGTGCCGCAAGACAGCAGAACCCCCCAGCTGCTCAAACTGGCCCAGCAGGTGGCGAAAGCCACCCTGAACGCCCGTCTGCAACTGAACGAGGTGGACATCAGCATTCATGCCAGGGAGAACTTCCGGGGATTTGGAGGTCCGGCTCCATTGTTGACGGCTTCTGTGCCCCGTGCCCGTCTGAAAGAGTTTCTGGCCCTTTCTGCAGCAAACATCAGGACTTATGAGCGGGTGTGGCTGGCCTCAGAGGCAAAAGAGCCTGCTCTGGTGGCAGGTGGGGAGGTGCAGGCCACCCGGGATCGGGAGAGGGCCCCCCTGTTTCAGGGCACGGTCGCCCAGTTGATTCGCCAGTTGATCGCCCAGAGGAAAGCCCGGCGAAGCGGGGAAACGGTGGACGGTATTGTGCTGCACGGCAATCCCGGGGTCAAGCAGGCCGCCCTCACCTTTGATGATGCCGTTCACCCGATTTATGCCCCGTTGCTGCTGGACTCCCTGCGCATGAACCGCACCCGGGCGACCTTCTTTGTGGTGGGGCGCAACGTTTTTGCCTACCCGTACTTTCTGCGTGACCTGGTGAAAGACGGCCATGAGATCGGCAACCACACGTACCACCACATCCGGGCGAGTGACCTCACCATTGAACAGCTTGAGGATGAAATTGTGGGCACCAACCAGCTTGTGCGGGAACTCACTGGACAGAAAATGGTGTATTTCCGTCCTCCGGGAGGCTGGTATTCCCTTGAGATGCTGATGCTTCTGAAAAAACTGAACCTGACCATGGCCTTCTGGACCAATGATCCCTCCGATGTGGACAATCTGGGTGCTGTTGAACTGGAAAAGCGCTTCCTGCGCGACCTGCACCCTGGCGGCATCGTCCTCTTGCACGACAACGCCCAGGACACCATCCTCAGCATTGGGCAACTGATCCAGAAAGCAAAACAGCGGGGCATTGCCCTGGTGCCTCTGGGAGAACTGATGTCTGGAACAAAGCGAAAAGTTTATCCCTCACAGTGAACATTTCACAGCGAGCGTCAGGTGTGCCTCTGGGTTCAAGAGCAGGCTGTCTTTCTCAGCACGAACTGCCATCAACATTTCTGCTTTGGCCTCCCAGCCCCACTTCAGAAGGGCCGTTTGCTGGTGGATTGCCGCACAATCAGTTCATTTGTAAACGCTGGGAGGGTGGCGCGGGTTTTGTTCAGCACGCTGAGGACCAGCCGTGCCGCTGCCTTGCCCATTTTGACTGCGGGTTGGCGGACGGTGGTCAGGGGGGGCAGGGTGTAGCCAGACATGGTCAGGTCGTCGTAGCCCACCAGGGAGACAGCTTCTGGCACCTGCAGGCCGTGTTGCTGCAGGGCAAGTCTGGCCCCGTAGGCCATCTGGTCGTTGGCCGCAAAGACTGCGCTGAATTGCACCTCCTGTTGCAAGAGGCTCACAATGGCCCGGTGGCCGGATGCTTCGGTGAAATCCCCCTCCACCACCCACTCGGGTCGGGGGTCCACTCCTGCTTCTTGCAGGGCTTTTCGGTAGCCTTGCAGGCGGTCATGGGCATCCAGTTGCAGGGGAGAGTGCAGGTGTCCGGTGATGTGCACGATGCGGCGGTGCCCGAGGTCCAGCAGGTGTCTGGTGGCAAGGTGACCCCCCTGCACGTTGTCGGCCCGCAGGCAGCGTTTTTCGAGGCCTTTGACCACACGGGCCACCACCACCAGCGGAATCCTTTCTGAGAGGCCAAGCAGGTCAAGGTCAGGAATTTCTCCGGCCAGCACAATCAGGGCGTCCACCCTGCGTGAGATCAGCAGTTTGAGGGCAGCGTGTTCTTTTTCGGAAGACCAGAACCCGTGAGCGAACAGGGGCTGGTAGGCGGTGCCCTGCAGCCCGTCGGTGATGCCACTCAGGATGTCTCCATAAAATGGTGTGGAATTGTGCTGGGTGAGCACACCAACCACCGATGACCGTCCGCGCACCAGTTCCTGGGCCACCACATTCGGGTGGTATCCCAGTTGTTCAATGGCGGCTTCAATGCGGGTGCGGGTCTCCGGTCCGACAGGACCGGTGTTGTTCAGCACCCGGGAAACGGTGGCGGTGGACACTCCGGCTTCACGGGCGACGTCTTTAACGGTGATGAAAGGTGCCATGCCTTGCCTGCTTTCGGGTGATGTGCTGCATCTGCAGGTTTCATTGTAGGTGTAAACGTGTTCAGCTGCAAACACAGAGGCATCATCTGTCCAGAAAGCAGATTTCTGGTCTTCTGGCCTGTGATGGCATGGGAACATGTTGGACCGGGCCAGTGAAACATTGGCAGATGGAAGGTTCCGAATTCTGCTTTTTTCTGCTTGTTCAGGGGTGGTGTTTTGCTGGATTTGGGGATGGGAAAGCTGATTTGCACACCTGATCCATCAGGGTTGACAAGTGTATGCGTTTACAGCTACAGTGAAGACGTTCCTTCCCTTTCTGATCTGCATTCCAACTGAAATGTGCTTCAGTGTCACAGGTGCATCCTCCAGAAACACCTGTTGACCTGATGGGACTGTCGTTTCTCAGGCTGCTGCTCTGACATGCATTTTTTCTGCAGCCGGAAACGAACACGTTTACATTTGCTGCTGGACTTCACACCGTCACTTCCTGCCCGGCCTCAGGTGGTGGCTCTGGTGTTTGCAGATCGGAAAGGCTGGACAACCCGTTCCCCTGCAATCCATCCCACATCCAAGGAGAAAGCTGTGATTCAAAATGCGCCTCGCCTCAAACGCTTGCTGCTGACTGGACTGCTGGCCCTTTCTGGCTGCAACACTGCACTGCAGCACCCCCCAGGGACCCCCCACCAGCAGGCCACCGCCTACACCCTATGGCAGGCCGAAAGCCACTCCGGTCAGGGAGGCACCCAGCTGGAAACCACCACCGACACCGGCGGAGGCCAGAATGTGGGTTTCATTGGCAACGGAGACCATCTGGTGTTCAACAACGTGGACTTTGGCACCAGCAACACCCCCCTGATTGACGTGCGGCTGGCTTCCGGGGCTGCTGCAGGGGTGAGTGGTAAAATCGAATTTCGACTGGGCAGCACCACCGGCACCAAAATTGCTGAAGTCACCGTGCACCCCACCGGAGGATGGCAGACCTGGGGCACCTTCAGCACCCGTGCAAGCAGTGTGAGCGGGGTGCACAACCTTTATCTGGTGTTCACCAGCACGAGTGGCGTGGACATTGGCAACCTCAACTGGTTCCAGATCACCCGCAGCAACGTCACCCTGCCCACCTCCGACACCCCGAATTTCGGTTCCAACGTGCACATCTTTGGTCCAAGCACCTCCGCTGGCACCATCCAGAGCAAACTGGACGAGGTGTTCAATGCCCAGAAATTCAACAACTTCGGGACCCGCAGAGACGCCATTTTGTTCAGTCCCGGAACCTACAACAACAGCATCAACGTGGGCTACAACACCACCATTGCCGGACTGGGCCTCAACCCGAACGATGTGACCCTGAATGGTTACGTCACCGTGGACACCTTCACCGGGTCCGGAAACGCCACCCAGAACTTCTGGCGGGCCGCCGAGAACTTCACCATTCAGACCCCCTCCGGACTGAACCGCTGGGCGGTGTCTCAGGCCGCTCCCTTCCGGCGCATGCATGTGAAGACCGGACTGGACCTCAGGCCCTCCATGCCCCCGGGGTACGGCAGTGGTGGATTCATTGCAGACACCCGCATTGATGGCACCGTCGAGGCAGGCATCCAGCAGCAGTGGTACACCCGCGACACCCGCATGAACAGCTGGAATGGATCGAACTGGAACATGGTGTTTTCTGGCGTGACGGGGGCACCGGCCAACAGCTTCCCCAACCCACGCATCACCACCCTGCCCACCACCCCCATTTCACGGGAAAAACCCTTCCTGTATGTGGATGGTGCAGGCAAGTACCGGGTGTTCCTGCCTGCCCTGCGCCAGAACACCTCCAGCATCTCCTGGCCCAACACGCCGGGAAGTTCGATTCCGCTGCGCGACTTTTATGTGGCGAAACCCTCCGACTCCACAGCCACCCTCAATCAGGCCCTGTCTCAGGGGCTGCACCTGTTTTTCACCCCTGGAATTTACCGCCTCTCACAGACCCTGAAAGTCACCCGTCCCAACACCGTGCTTCTGGGCATCGGGCTCCCCACCCTGATCCCCGACGGAGGGGTCAACGCAATTGAGGTCAGTGATGTGGACGGGGTCAGGCTTGCAGGACTCATGGTAGACGCAGGTCCCGTGATCAGCCAGCAACTGATCACGGTGGGCGAGTGGGGCTCCCACATCAACCACGCCGCCAACCCGACCAGCTTGCAGGATGTGTTCGTGCGGATTGGTGGGTATGTTGCCGGAAAGGCCAAAGACAGCTTCTTCATCAACAGCGACAACACATTGATCGACCACATCTGGGCCTGGCGCGCAGACCACGGCAACAGTGGAACTGTGGGCTGGACGGTGAACACCGCAGACACCGGACTGGTGGTGTTTGGGAACAACGTGCTGGCCACCGGACTCTTTGTGGAGCACTACCAGAAGTACCAGACCTACTGGGCCGGGCAGGGAGGCCGCACCATCTTCTTCCAGAACGAACTCCCTTACGACCCACCGAACCAGAGTGCCTGGAGAACCGATGACCTGGGTTACGCCGCTTACAAGGTGGCTGACACGGTGACCACCCACGAAGCCTGGGGTCTGGGCAGTTACGCCTTCTTCAACGTGTTCCCCCAGATGCATGTGGCCCGCTCTTTTGAGGTTCCGAATGTGGCAGGGGTGAAGATGCACAGTCTGGTCACGGTCTCCATTGGCAACATGGGCACCATTGACCGGGTGATCAACACCACTGGAGCCCCCACCCCCACCAACACCACCCCCAGCACCGTCACCCACTTCCCCTGAGAATGCAGAAAGCCCGGAAGGAACACGCCTTCCGGGCTTTCTTGCTGTGAAGGGTCTACTTCTTCTGAAACACCCGCACGTAATCCACCTGCATGCTGTGGGGCATGTTGTTTTCTGCAAGAACAGCAAGCCCTTCTGCGGTCTTCGCCCCGGTGAAGTTCTGGGGGTTGTTGCGGTAGGCGGCAGGGTAGGCCCCATCGTAAGCCACGTTCAGCAGGATGAAATTGGGTCGGTTGAAGACCCAGTACCCCCGGGATTCCACTTCGCTTCTCAGGATGGTGCGGTACACCTGGTTGTCCAGTTTGAAGAGCACTTTGGTGTTGTCCCATTCGACTTCATAATCGTGCCAGTCGGTGGCCCGGAAGTTGGGGAAGTTCCCGGCAGCAATGCCACCCGCGGTGTCCACCTTGTTGTAGGATTCCCCGATGCTGCCCCCACCGTAGTATCCGGGGCCGTGCAGGGAGGAACTGTGCCACCAGGAGTACCCGATGTTCTCCATGATGTCGATTTCGCCTGCGTTGGGCCAGCCCTGGTAGGGGTCGTTCACATCAAAGCCCAGCATCCAGAAAGCCCCCCACACCCCGACTGCGCCGTCTTTTGCTCCGTTTGCGGTGGTGGGCATGTTCATCTTGATGCGGGCCTGGATGCGGCCATAGAGGAATTCCTTCTTGCCTGCCGTGGTGATGCGGCCCGAGGTGTAAGCCCTGCCCTGGTCGTTTTTGCGCAACACGATGTTCAGCAGGCCGTTTTGCTGGAAGACGTTTGAAAGGCTGTCGGTGTAATACTGCCTCTCTCCGTTGCCCCAGCCGCAAATGCCCTGGGCGCAGCCATCCCCGATTTCGTAGTTCCAGTTTGTGGTGTTCACTTTTACCGGGGTGGCGTTGCTGTCGAATTCATCGGCCCAGACCTGGGTCCAGGTGCTGCCTGTGGGGGTGGGCTCAGGGATCAGGGGAGGGTTGTCTGCTCCACCTGCCCCGTACACCCTGAACTCGTACAGGGAGATGCCCCACTGGCTGCCATCTCCAGCAGACCAGCCCCGTTTTGCGGAATTCACCCGGATGTACCGGTAGGCCTGTTGCAAATTCAGCGTGACCACATCGGTGTACTCGGAGGCAGGAGGCCTGGGCGTCTGACCGTCGATCACCTGAGGATTGGTCTGGGTGCTCACCACCGTCCAGTTCTGGCGGTCATTGGAGACCTCAAGGGTGTACTGGCTGGACCAGGCGGTTTCCCAGTTGAGTTCCACCCGGTCAATGCGGGTGGCAGCCCCGAGGTCCATCATCAGCCAGGCTTTCTGGGCGATGCCACTGGCCCAGCGGGTGGAGAGGTTGCCATCCCCGGCAAAGCTGGGGTCCACCCCACGGTCCTGGGTGGTGGAGGCATACAGTTTCTGGTTGTCGGAAATCAGCACAGTGGGTCCGGTGGGAAGACCGTTTGTTGGGGCAAAAACCTGCAGCTCCCTTATGGAGTAACCATATGGCGCAAGAGCGCGGGTCAGGCCCCACACCCGCACAAAGCGGGCACGTGTTCCGGCGGGCAGGGTGATTTTGTCTGCCACCCCGTCGGTGTTGCTGGTTTTGCTGACGGTTTTTACCCCATTTCTCCAGGTGGTGCCATCGTCTGAGAGGTCAATGCGGTAACTGGTGGCGTAGGCCGCTTCCCAGAACACCTGCACTTCACCGAGGTCCTGCACAGCCCCGAGGTCCACGGACAGCCACTGGTTGTCCTGCTGGAAGGCACTTGCCCAGCGGCTGTCCAGCACACCATCCACTGCATTGCCAGATTTGAAGGCTGTGGGGTTCTCAAACGTGCTGGCACTGGTGGGTTTGCCCAGCGCAAGGTTCACAGCCTGCTTCTGGACCAGTGAGGTCGGCATGGAGGGGGTTTGCTGGCTGCACGCTCCAAGAATGAGGGCGAGGGCCACAGGAAGTGCAGTTTGAAAACGTTTTGGAAGCATCTTTCACCTCTTTTTGAGTCTCAGGACAGGATCAGGCACCCCATGGGAGTGGGGGTGCCTGAAAGTGAAGGGTGGACACTGGTGGGAAACAACTCTACGTCTGGAATTGGGTCTGACAGATGCTTTGCACCTGATCAGATCCAGGAGAAAGCCTGTGGATGGCCGCTTCCACAGGCCCTCATCCCGGAGGGAGCAGGATGCAGTCTCGGGTGGGGGTCCTCCTTGTTGGTCTTCCAGCAAGCAGAAAAACCCTGCCTCTGGAAGGTTGCCCTGTTTGGTTTTTCAGAAGTATAAAGTCAGGGCGTCAAACAGGCGTCAATGAAAAGCCGCTGTTTGAAAGGTGGCAAAAGCACTTTTCTGAAAAAATTTTAGCGCTAAACTCCTCGTGTCACTGCTGAAAGATGTCACTGCCGACTCAGGGTTATCCCCAGGTCGGTCTTGCTCTCATCTCTGCTTTTCCCAGCGAAGGGCACTCCGAATCCATTGAACGAAAGGAATTCATGGGACGCAAATCCACCTCTGTCACCCATCGAACCGTGCAGGTTCACCTGCTGGGGACACCATGCATTCAACATGGCAAGAGAAGCCGACTGCTGAAGCCCGAAAAAGCACTGTGGCTGCTCACTTTTCTGGCTGCACAGGACCGCTGGGTCAGCCGGGAAGAACTCTGCGCTTTGCTGTGGCCCGACGCTGAGCACTCAAAAGCCAGACACAGCCTCAGGCAACTCCTGCAGAGGATTTACAGCCTGAAATGGACCACCACCCTGGAAGTTGAAGTGGATTGCCTCCGCTGGAAAAGTGGCAGTGACCTGCACGAATTCCGCCGCTGCGTGCGGGTGGGCTTATGGGAAGAGGCCCTTGCCCATCACAGAGGCACATTGCTGCAGGGGCTGCATCCTGCTGACCTCGAAGAATACGACAGCTGGCTGGAACTGGAACGGGACAGGCTGCACACCGAGTGGTTGCAGGTCAGCAGTGAACAGGCCAGAGCACTCGGAGCCAGAGGTCTGGAACAAGAAGCCCTGCATTTGCTGGGAGATGTGCTGCAACACGATCCACTTTCGGAACAGGCTTTGCAGCACTACATCAGGCTTGCTCAGGTGACAGGAAGCAGGGACCAGGCCGTGCGCCATTACCTGCAGTTCTCCCGTGCGCTGAAAACGGAGTTGGGGCTGGAACCCAGTGCAGAGACCCGCACGCTGTGTGAGGCGCTTCTGGAGGGGCAGAGGTTCACCTCGATGGGATGAGCGACGGCTTTTCGGGCACCTACTCCAGCATGTCAAAACCACTGTCCAGATGCCGCTTCATGGCCTGCTGGGCTTTCAGCGCGTCCCCTTCTTTGATGCCGTCCAGAACTTCCCTGAGTTCGGCATGGGCCTGCTGGCGGCGTTCCGGGTGTTTGTCGCGAAATTGTTTGCGCATCGGGGCAATCCAGCCCAGGATCTCAGCAACGATGTCTTCCAGCACAGGGTTGTGGGTGGATTTGGCCAGCAACAGGTGAAAGTGGGCATCTTCATCTGCGCCGTTTGATCCCTGTTCCAGGGCTTTTCTTTCCTGCTCCAGGGCCTGTTCCAGCGTAGCGATGTCGGTCATGGAGCAGCGTTCGGTGGCCAGGGCCACCACCTGCAGTTCCAGCATCTCACGCACCTCCCAGAGGTGCTGGCCGCCATCCCGGCTGGGTTTCAGCCTGCGGATGCGGGAAAGCAGCAGCTCGATGGGAAGTTCCGCAACGAAAGCCCCTTTGCCCTGGTACACCTCGACGATGCCCAGGGCACGCAATTTGGCAATGGCTTCGCGGATGACGGTGCGGGCCACCCCGAAGCGTTCAATGAGTTCGTTTTCACTGGGCAGACGGTCACCTGGAAGCAGGCGTTTCTGCTGAATCCAGTCGGCCATCTTCTGGGCAACAGACTCTCCCAGATGCTGTCGTGCGAGGGGTTCGAAAGGGGGATCAAATGGCATGGTCAGCTTCTTTGCAGGTTGAGGAGAGGGTTGGGCACAATTTTGGGCCAGGCCTACGTTCTGATGATAGCTTGACGGAGCCTGAATGTCATCCTATGATCATGTTATCAGTTGTCTGACAAGTTAAGTCACCCCCCAGAAAGGCGGGTGGAAGGGCCAGCTTTGCGCGAGGCGGCCCTGCGAGGAGGAAAGGACATGAAGAAGTCGGTTGTGCTGCTTTCATCTCTGGTGGTTTCTGCTGTGTTTTCTGTGGCCCAGGCCCAGGAGACCGTTCGCATCGGGGCCATCACCACCCTCACCGGGAGACTTGCCGAGTTTGGAGCCCAGCAGAAAGCGGGTTTTGAGCTGGCCGTTGACGAACTGAATGCAAAAGGGGGCATCGGCGGGAAGAAAATTGAGCTGGTTCTGGAAGATGCCGCCAGCGATGTGAACAAGGCCCTTGCTGCCGCCGAGAAACTGGCCAACAGTGGAGTTGGAATCATCCTCAACGAGTACAGTTCCAGCATTGTGAAACCCGTGGCCCAGTTCCTGTCACGCCAGAAAGTTCCGAACATCGTGGTTTCGAGCAGCGATGAGAGCATCACCAAGCCGGGCTTTGATTACGTCTACCGCATCAACCCACCCACAGACGAATATGCCAAGATCCTCTTCGAGGTCTTCAAAGACAAGAAAATCAGGAGTGTGGCCATTCTGGCAGGCAGCGGCGCTTTTGAGAAAAGCGTGCTGAATTCCGCGATGGAACAGTCCAAAACCCTCAACATCCCTGTGGTCGCCTCCCAGACCTACGACAAGGGCCTCACCGATTTCCGTCCCATCCTGAACGGCTTCAAGGCCAAAAATCCAGATGCAGTCATGCTGGTGGGATACCAGGAAGACTCGGTGGCCGTGATGCGGCAGGCCAAGGAAGTGGGCCTGAACCCCAAGGTGTTTGCAGGAGGAGCCGCGGGATTTGCCCTTCCAGACTTCATCAAAGGGGCAGGTTCGGCTTCGGAGTACGTGGTGACGGCCACCGCCTGGGTGCCTGAGATGGGCAGCAAGCAAAAAGCCCTTTACGACAAACTCTCCAGGAAACTTGGAATGGCCCCCACCTACCACGCTGCGCAGGCCTACGCTGCGGTCCTTGTTGCCGCAGATGCCATCAAACGGGCAGGGTCCAGCACGGACCGCGAAGCCATCCGCAAAGCCCTGGACAGCACCAACCTGCAGACCGCCTACGCCCCGGTGAAATTCCAGAATTACGAGGGCTACAAAAACCAGAACAAAGTCGGCATGGTCGCAGAGCAGGTGCAGAACGTGGGTGGGCAACTGGTGTTCGTGTCGGTGTACCCGAGAAAACTCTTCCTGAAAAACCGCATGCTTTTCCCCACCCCCGCCTGGGACAAACGCAACTGAGCCCATGAGAGAGGGAGACACGATGAAGAAAAGTGCATTGCTTCTGATCACCCTGGGCCTCTCCGGTGCACTTGCCCAGAGTACTGACACCATCAAGGTGGGGGCCATCACCTCATTGACCGGACGTTTTGCAACCTTTGGCAAGATGCAGAAAGCCGGATTTCAGGTCGCCATCAAGGAAATCAACAGCAGGGGAGGGGTGCTGGGCAAGAAACTGGAACTCGTTCTGGAAGATGACGCCTCGGACACCAACAAGGCCCTGGCTGCCGCCGAGAAACTGGTCAACCAGGGGGTGCCCCTGATCATCGGAGCCTACGCATCGAGCATCACCAAGCCCCTTTCGCAGTACCTGACCCGCGAGAAAGTGCCGCTTCTGGTGGCCACCGCCGTGGATGACACCATCACCAACCCAGGGTCGCCTTATGTGTTCCGGGTCAACAATGCCTCCAAGGCCTACACGCAGGGCTTCATTGAACTCTTCAGGAAACTGCAGGTGAAAACCATCGCGGTCCTGACCTCCAATGACGCCTTTGGCAAGTCGGTGATGAAAGACATCACCACCCTCGGACCAGAAGCAGGATTCAAAATTGTTGCACAGGACAGTTACGACCAGGGGCTCAGTGACTTCAGGCCCATCCTCAACCGCTTCAAGTCCCTCGACCCGGATGTGGTTTATCTGGCGAGTTACGAGGCCGACTCGGTGACCATCATGCGCCAGAGCAAGGAGGTGGGCCTGAAACCGCGCTTCTTTGCCGGGGCCGCCACCGGATTTGCCCTGCCCAGCTTCGCGAAAGCCGCTGGTGACGCTGCAGAGGGGACCCTGGTGAGCGTCACCTGGAGTGATGACGTGCGGTACGCCGGGGCGCTCAGGCTGTACAAGAGCCTGAAAACCGAACTGAAAGAAGAACCCTCCCAGCATGCCGCCCAGTCCTATGCTGCCATGCTTGCCGCTGCTGACGCCATCCAGCGTGCTGGTGGTCTGGACCGTGAAAAAGTCCAGCAGGCCCTGAAAAAGACCCTGCTGGTCACCGCCTACGGTCCGGTGAAATTCCGCGATTACGATGGTTTCACCAACCAGAACCCGGTGGTCATCCTGATCACACAGGTGCAGAAGGGCAAAGTCGTGACGGTCTACCCTGATCGGGTCTCCGAGGCCAAAGTGATGGAGGCGAAATAGAACATGGAGATCTTCTCACAGGGGATGCAGGCCCTCATTGACGGCCTCCTGACGGGCGGCGTTTACGCCATGATCGGGGCGGGCCTCTCCCTGATCTTCGGGGTGATGCGGATCATCAACTTCGGACACGGGGATTTTGTGGTGCTCGGCATGTACTCAGCGTTCTTTGCGGCCACAGCCCTCCACATGGACCCTTACCTGAGCATCCTGGTGGTGGCCCCACTGGCCTACCTGCTGGGTTTTGCAGTACATCGCCTGATCCTGTCCCGCTTGCTTGGAGCGAGTGAGCAGAGCACCAAACTGGCCTCGCTGGGCATCGGTCTGGTGGTCAGCAACGCCATCCTGCTGGGTTTCGGCACCCAGCCCCAGACGGTGGACACCACCTACTCCACCTCGGTGTGGGTCATGCAGGTGGGAACCCTGGAACTCCGCTTCAGCGTGATCCGGGTGGTGGCGATGGTGATCACTGCAGCCCTGATCTTTCTTTTGAACCGCATGCTCTTCACCAGTGAAATTGGCAAGGCCATCCGTGCCACCGGACAGAACCGCCTCGGGGCGGAACTGCAGGGGGTGGACACCCGCCGCATCTACGCTGTCATTTTCGGGATTGGCACGGTGCTGGCTGCAACCGCCGGGGTGCTGCTGCTTCCCCTGCTCTCGGCCACACCGACCATGGGCACCATCTTCACCAACAAGGCTTTCGTGATCACCATCCTGGGGGGCCTGGGAAGCATGCCCGGAGCGATCATCGGGGGCCTGATTCTGGGGGTGGTGGAATCGCTGGGGTCCAGCATTTTCCCCCTCATCCCCTTCCTGAACAACCATTTTGGCAGCAACTACCGGGATGCCTACGGCCTCATCATCTTCCTGCTGGTCCTGCTCCTGAAACCTGAGGGCCTGTTCGGACGGACGGTGAAACGCGTATGAAATCCCGCTCACCCGTCCTGAACCCCCCCTCTGAAGGGAAAAGTGCCCGCTGGAGCCCTTACTTCACCCTGATTCTGGTGGTGGCCCTGCTTGCCTGCTATCCCCTGCTGGTTCCTGTGCTCACCCAGGTGTCCTTCCTGCAAGGGGTCAACCTGAACTTTGGCATCACCACCCTGATCCTGGCCGGACTGGCCCTCTCCTGGGACATCCTGGGCGGATGGACCGGGCAGAACAGCCTTGGGCATGCTGCTCTTGTTGCAGTGGGGGCCTACTCGGTGACCCTGCTTGCCGAACACGGGGTGGCCCCCTGGTATGGCACCCTGATCGGCATGGGCATCGCTGGACTGCTGGCCTGGGGGTGGGGTTCCATGACCTTCCGCCTGCGGGGCAGTTACTTCACCTTATCGAGCATTGCTGTGGCAGAAATCCTCAGGCTGGTGGCCCTCAATGAAAGCTGGCTGACCGGAGGGGCAGAAGGCAAATTCATGGCCGACCTGCCGAAACTCTTTGGCACCTTCGACCTCTTTGACCGCAAGGTGGAGTTCTATGTGGCCCTCGGGTTTGTCACGCTGGTGCTGCTGTTTCTGCACTGGCTGAAATCCGCGAAACTGGGCTTTTACTTCCGTGCCGTTCGCGAAGATGAGGATGGAGCGATGGCCCTGGGGGTGAACCCCGCCAAAGCCAAAAGCACCGCCTTCATCCTCTCTGCGGTTTTCACGGCGATGGGCGGAGCCATCTACGCCCTGTACCTGCAGGCCCTGGAACCCGACAACCTGATGCTGGTGGCCTTCTCCATCCAGATTGCCCTGCTGTGCATCATCGGTGGACGGGGCACCCTGTATGGTGGCCTGGTCGGAGCCATTCTGCTGGGGGTGCCCAGTGAGATCTTCCGGGCACAACTGCAGGAAGCAAACCTGCTGGTGTACGGGATTCTGATTGTGCTGGTGATCCTGTACCTGCCCAAAGGGGTGATGGGCACCCTGGAACACTGGTGGTACCGCAAGAACCACCCGCTGGAGAAAGGAGGCAAGTGACATGCAGGCCCAGAACACCCAGACTGCTCTACCCCTGGATTTCTCCCAGGTTCCGCCCATCCTGGAAGCCCGCAACATCACCGTCACCTTCGGTCAGAACCTCGCGGTGTCCCAGGTGGACCTGACCCTCAGGCCCGGAGAGATCATTGGCCTGATCGGACCCAACGGAGCAGGGAAGACCACCTTCTTCAATGCCCTCACCGGATTTGTCAGAAAGACGGGCACCGTGACCTTTCAGGGCAGGGACATCTCCAACCTCCCTGCTTACGACCTCCCACGCCTCGGGATTGCCCGCACCTTCCAGGTGGAAAGGCCCTTTGAGGACATGACCGTGCTGGAAAACGTCACCATCTCCAGCTTCCTGAAGCACCCTGCTCCAAAAGATGCCCGTACCCACGCCAGAGAAGCCCTGCACCGGGTGGGCCTGCTGGACCGCGCAGAACAGAAATGCAGTGAACTGAACCTTGCCCGCAGGCGCAGGCTGGAAGTCGCCAAGGCCCTCGCGCTTGAACCGAAAGTGCTCTTTCTGGACGAGGTGATCGCAGGCCTCAACCCCCCTGCACAGGCAGAAATGATCCAGATCATCCGGGGTCTGGCTGCAGAAGGCATGGGCATCGTGATGGTGGAACACATCATGAAGGTGATCATGAGCTTATCAAATCACGTGATCTGTCTGGCGTTCGGCAAAAAACTTGCAGAAGGCACCCCGCAAAACGTCGCCAGAAACCCTGAAGTGATCACCGCCTACCTGGGGAGCGACCATGACTGACCTCAAACCCCCACTGCTGGAAGTGAAAAACCTCGACATTGCCTACGGGGATGTGCAGGTGGTGTTTGACATCTCCATGGTGATCCATCCACAGGAACTCGTCGGTCTGGTCGGCGGGAACGGCTCAGGCAAGTCCACCATCCTGAGGGCCATCTCCGGCATGCTCAAACCCCGCGCCGGACAGATCCTCTACCAGGGTCAGGAAATTGGCGGCATGAAACCCCACCAGCTCACCGATCTGGGCATTGCCCACGTCCCAATGGGCAGGCAGCTGTTCGGCAACATGACCGTGGAGGAAAACCTGGAGATGGGCGCTTACCTCCCCAGGGTCAAGCCCAGACGCAAAGCCTCCCTGGAAAAAGTCTATGCTTTTTTCCCGAGGCTCCAGGAGAAACGCAAATTCATGGCGGGTTCCCTCTCGGGAGGCGAGCAGCAGATGATCGCCATCGGACGGGCCCTCATGAGTGAACCCACCCTGCTCCTGATGGATGAGCCCTCCCTGGGCCTTGCCCCACTGGTGGTGCAGGAGGTCATGCGGGTGATCGACTCGCTGCGCGAACTGCAACTCACGGTGCTGCTGGTGGAACAAAATGTGCGCCAGGTCCTGAAAGTCACCGACCGCTCTTACGTGCTGGAACACGGGCGACTGGTGGTGGAAGGCCAGAGCAGCCTCCTGATGGAAAACCCTGAGGTGAAACGGGCATACCTGGGGTTGTGATCTGTTCTAGAAAGGCAGCGCTTTGAAGGGGCTGCCTTTTTTTCGGTTCAGGTCAGTCCACTTCAAAATGCTTTTCTGGGTGTGGGCCATGACCCCTCCTCATCACTTGCTGTCTGGGATTGCTGGAAGAGGCCGGAGTGGAAGTCGAGCAACCCTGTAAACTCCATTTTCTCTTTGAAACAAAACATCCTGTGCTGCTGCACTGGCCGGATCAGGTGGCCAAGAACCCATCTCTCAGGAAAACCTGACGCCCCCGAGATCATTTTCTTGGGAAGCCGTTTGCCAGATGTGGGCTGACCTGAAACAGCTGCTCTGTCCTGTCAAGCTGCATGTCACAGCGAAATTCCTTGCCTGTAGGGGTTACACCTTCAGGCAACAAACCTCGAAGCCTCCAATGTCTCTCTTCCTCACCACCTCAGCTGTCCTTCAGGTACACTGGGAGGCATGAAGAAAATGCTGCTTATAGGCCTGCTCTCCCTGGGACTTGCTGTTGCTCAGGGCACCCCTCAAAATTACGAAAATATAGGGAGCAGGACGCTTTCACACTATACCTTAACAGGCAAAGTCAAGCAAGTTAAAGAGTGCATGGAGTATTGGGGATGTGAAGTTATGTCCTTTAATGAATATGGGATAGAGACCAAGTATTTAAAAAGTCGTAAATTCATCAAAGACGAACAAGGGATTTTAATTTTTGAGACCACCAGTGGTCCTGAGTACTCTCCCAATCTCAAGGAGTACTTTCAGGACGGTCATTTGTTGAGAACAGAAGGTATTGATGTGGCAAATCCAGGCCAGACTTATGTGAATGATTATGTGTACTCTGGAGATCTTCTCAAATCAGTGGACTATAAAATATCTTCAAAAGAGGGCGAGAGGGTATTGAGAAGTGACATCATGGTTTATACGAATGGGATTTTGAATATGATAGAAACTTCAGCAGAAGATGGTTCCAAGGGCAGGTTGATCATTGATCAGGGTAGGTTCCTGACAAAAAAATTTGATTTTCGATACCCAAATCCCATAGAAACATATACTTATACATTTGATGATAAAGGCAACTGGATCAAGCAAATCATCGATGGAGAACTGGAGATAACAAGAGAAATCACATACTACTGAGTCGGACCCAGAATCCTTGATGTCACCCTCGAATGACATTTTCTTTTGGAGGCAACCGTGATCATTGATCCCCCTGATCCCCCTCGTTGATCCCTCCACTTCGCAAGGGGTTCAGGGGTTTTCCAGGGCATCCTGTCGTTCAAACGAAATCTGGCTGCACCCTCAAAAAGTAAATAAAATGTAACCAGATGAAAATGGCAACAATTCCCAGAATTGCACGAATCACTGGACCCAAAAGCTGGAAAGCCTCCCGCAAACTGAAGTGGCGCAATGGCCACATGCGGCCCCTGTGGACCTTTGTTTTCTTTGGGGCACTGGCCCTGTGCTGCTTTTTCATTCAGCACCAGCATGATTTTCACCACCACCACTTCAACCTGTGGTTTCGCAGGCGGGACATGGTTCCACCAGAAAACCCCATGAGCGTGCTGTTCATTGCGGGAATCCTGCTCCTCATTCGCGCCGCCTCCCTCAGTGGCAAAAGGGTTTATGCTCTGACCCTGCTGTATTTGCTGGGCTTGCCTTTGCTGTGGGTGCTGGTCGGGCATTCCGATGGTACTTTTTCCAACAACGTGAACCTGCCTCCAGAGTGGGTTCAGGCCCTGGTGGTCTTCTCCTACCAGTGGTTCCTGAGCCTGCCTTTCTTGCTTTTGACCTTGCATGAAGCTGTTGTCGCCCTGCAGGTGTACCGGAAAAACAGTTCCCAGCGTGCATTCAGGCAGGCAGTGCGGGAACACATGGACCGCTTGCTGTCTGCCCTGGGGCAGGGGTGGGCAGGGCACAGCTGGCAGCATGCAGAACAGGTGCTGTTCACTTCACCAGGCAACAGACAGTATCTCGTGGTGTTCCTCCCTGATCACTGGCACCTGCAGAGGACTTCCGGGACCCTGCAGCATGCAGATGGTCGTCCGGTGCGCCTCCCCTACATCAAGGACCACCACACTTTCAGCCAGCGTTTTGACATTCCTCTGGTGTATTGCCTTCCTTTCAGCACAGGAGAATGGCCCATGTCTGTGCAGCAGGTGATGGATGGCACCGTCTACCTGCAGCAGGGGAACCCCAACGATCTGGCCAGGCAACTGCTCGCCTGGGAGGAGGAAGAAGACCTGCGTGAACAGGAAAAACAGCGTGCCCGTGACGAACAGCTCAGGCAGCAGCAGGAACAGGAAGCCGCCCGCAAACACGGCGAGGAAGTGGAAAAACAGGCCATTGCTGTCCTGGAAAAACACCTCCCTGCAGGCTGGACCCTGGTGGCAGGACAGCTTCTGAGAAGAAAAAAGCTGGATGTTGATGCGCGCATCCGGCTTCCAGATGGCCGTTCTGTGGTGATCGATGTGAAATCCGTGCAGATGCCCCTCAAATCCGACCAGGGAGAAATCTACAAGGTGAGTGGGGAATCGTTGTATGGTGCAGGGAGCAAACTGGCCCAGCAATCCCTGGCCTGGGGCGGAGCCCCCGCCATTTTGTGGCAACCAGCAGCACAACCATACCCGGTTTTTGAGCACCGACACGCACTCGGGGTCTCGGGCAAAACCATCGAGGTGAAAATTCTGGTGGTGTCGGGTGGCCCTGAACGCCTCATTGAGGAGATCCGCAAAAGACTTCTTTAATGAACGCACCTTTGGAGTGAACGCTGCGTCCTGGCCCAGGCCTGGTCTGGTTTTGGGCCTGCTACACTGAGCAAAATACATCAGGGAGGGTTATGGACCACACACCACCACCAGTGACCAGTGTCAAAAAGAAACCTTATCAGAAGCCCGCTTTGCAGCACTCCGGGAAATGGCAGAATGTTGTTCTGTCTGTCACCGGTGGCGGGATACCTGATTGACGCCTGTCAGGTCTACTTAATTTCCTGGGTCTGGGCGGAAGTCCCCCACCATAACCGCAGTTTGGTTTGGTCCTTGATGGATCTCCCAGCCGCCCCGCCGGGGCGGGGAGCTAAAGCTCTTCGCTGGGGCGTTTCTGGCCTGAAATGTATTTTTTGATGACTTCCAAAGGTGCACCGCCTGTTGTGAACAAGGCGTAAGAAGCCGTCCAGAACACAGGTTTTCTATAGAAGTCCGCCAAATGAGCCGCGTGGTTTTTGCGAATCAGGCGGCTTGTTACGGTTTTCAGATTGTTGATGAACTTGGCAGGCTCAACAGTTGGCGGCGCATCAAACAAGACATGCACATGGTCAGGCTCGCCCGAAAATTCAAGCAACTCACAGTCCCATTTTTCGCAGAGCTCTTTGGTGATGATTTCCAAATCGGTCAGCATCGCCGCATTGATGCTCTTAAAGCGATATTTGGTCACCAGAACCAAGTGGTAAGAAAGGCGGTAAACCCCATGTGAACTGGACTTGAGCTGCCTCACAACCAAATGGTACCATTTCTGTATGGAGACGCGCCAAGTGCGATTCAAGCTGTACCCCAACCAAGTTCAGAATGAGCAGCTTGAAAGTTGGAATCGGTTGCACTGTGAGTTGTACAACGCCTGCCTCCAGGAACGCCGTGACGCTTACAAAAAATGCGGTAAATCGTTGACTTACTACGACCAGCAGAACCAGTTGCCTGCCGTGAAAGAGGCCCGTCCTGAATACAAGAAGCTCGGTTCTCAAGCCTTGCAGGAAACCGTCAGGCGTGTTGACCGTGCGTATCAGGGTTTTTTTCGTAGGGTAAAAAAAGGGGACACCCCTGGTTTCCCGCGCTTCAAATCTGGACGCTCGTATGTCGGATTTACCTACCCCGCTTTGGCTGGCTGGAAGTTTGAGCTTGGCGAAACGGGTCAGCATGGCACGCTCAATATCACCCATCTTGGCACGATCAAGGCGCGGGGAAAACCTCGGCAATGGGGCGAGATGCGCTGTCTTACCTTGAGCAAGATTGGTGGGGAATGGTACGCCACGATCACGATTCGTTGCACTCCAAAGCGGCAAGCTGGAATGCTTGCCGCTGGGGTGGACTTTGGGGTAGCGCGTATTGCTTCTTTGAGCGATGGAACTCCCGTAGAAAATCCTCGGTTCCTGAAAAAGGCGATGAGCAAGCTCAAAACTTTGAGTAGAGAGCTTGCCCGTCGCAAGCGGTTTGGTTCCAACTGGCGGCGCACGAAGGCACAAATCGCCAAACTGCACGCCAAAGTTGCGAATCAGCGGGCGAATTTTCAGCATCAACTCACCTCAGATTTAGTCAGTCAGTACGGCGTACTGGTGACTGAAGACTTGAGTATCAAACGGATGACTGCCAAAGGTGGCGCATCCAAGACTGGACTCAATCGGGCCATTCTGGATGTCGGAATGGCGGGAATCATTCAGAAATTAGCGTGCAAAGCGTCGGAAGCTGGCACACTGTTTCTCTCGGTTCCTACACGTTTGGTCAAACCCAGTCAGACATGCCCCGCCTGCGGCAACCCGTCCAAGAAAACGCTTGCCGAGCGTGTCCATAAGTGCGAGTGCGGCTATGCCGAAGATAGGGATGTCGCCGCTGCACAGGTCATGCTTCAGTGGGCCTTAGCCAACTGTCAGGAACTGGCAGGCAGGGATACGATGGCTGCACCAGGCCGCGTAAGCGAACTGCGAAACCCCGACCAGACCGCGCTCTTTGCGGTTGGTCGTGGGTAGTTCATAGTCCGTTCTTCCGGTAACCCCGCACATAATCCACTTCCATGACTTTGGGCCAGAGTTCAGGTCTGGACTGTTCATTCAGGTGGGAGGGGATTTCGTAGATGTTCAGCATGAATTGCATGGGGTATTTAGGAGACTGCTGTATGGTCCTGATTTTGATGTTGTCCACGTAGAAATCCACATGGGTGGGGGTCCAGTCCACAGCGTAGATGTGGTAGGAGGAGGCGTCTATCGGGAGGGTGTCCACGTGGAATTCGTCCTGCAAGTTGGGGTCGCCGAATGGGTGAATGCCGTAACCCACCTCTGCACTGTGTTGGGTCATGCCCTTACCGAAAATCTCGCAGATGCAGATCTCACCGGACTGATCGGGGGTTTCCTCGAAGCCAATCATCCACAGGGCGGCCATGTAGCCCGGGATGGGCACGGCTTTCAGACGCACTTCGAAGTACCCGTACTGTGGAGTATAGAGCCGCTTGACCTCCTGTTCTTCTTTGACCGTGACCCCTTTGTTGAAGCGGTGTTGCCCGATGGTGCTTCCCAGGGGTCCTGCGTAGCATCCGGTCTGCAGGGAGGAGACGCGCAGTGGCCCATCGAATTCCGGGTTCCAGGGTTGCTGGTCCTTTTCAATCAGCAATTGCAGGCTGTTTCCTGTGAGCCTGTACCTTGCCGTAGATTTTGCTCTGGAGCTCCACTGGGGCAGGTATTGGGGAAGCCAGTTTTCAGGGTTCAGGGTGTCTCCATCAAATTCCTCGGAGAATTCCAGGGTGTAACCGGGTTTCTGTAAGGGGTTGGCAGGCATGTCCGAGAGCGTAAAAGTTGAATGGGGGTTGGTGCGTTCCGTCATGGGTTCCCACTATAGCCTGTCTCTCTGGTGCACTTTGAGAGACAGGCACCCCTGATTGCACCCGATTCAGCTTCCTGCGGATTGCAGGGTGGGTGTGGATGCACGGGCCAGATGAAAATCCGGGTCAAGCCTCCTGCCACGCTTCTGCACGGCAAGAATGTCTTTCAGGACCCTCAACCCCCCTTTCTTGCTGGGCATGTACCACAGGAAGAATCCCAGCCTCAAAAGCCAGCCCAGAAATCCAGTGAATTGCAGCCCATAAAGTTCGGTGATGCCCCTGCCCCAGCCCAGACTGGCGGCCTGTCCCAGTCCAGGGTAACGGAAGGGTTTCAGGGGCCTGCCCTTGATGGCCCGGGCAATATTGCTGCCTGCGTGCAGGCCCTGTTTCATGGCCCACAGGGCATTCACCGGGCAAGAAGCGTCTCTGAAGGGATGTTTAACGTCAGCGATGTCGCCCCCTGTCCATACATTCTTGTGCCCCTCAGCCTGCAGAAAAGGGGTGGTGCGCAGTTTGCGTTGAGGGTTGCGTTCCAGCGTTTCCGTTCCAGGCAGGGCCAGCATGGAGATTCCGGCGGTCACCAGCACCATGTCTGCTTTGAGCAGGTCACCCGTGTGCAGGTTCACCCCTTCAGGCTGAATGTGCTGAATCCTGCACCCGTACTTCACCTTCACTTCCAGGTTTTGCAGTTCACGGGTGGCCCAGTCTGCGAGGTGCTGAAAGTCAGGCTGCAGCGCTTCCAGCAGGACTTTTCCAGAGTGGAGCAGGGTGATGGTGGGCCGCTTCAGTTCCGGGCGGCCCTGGTACCTGTCACGGAGCAGTTCGGCCAGGGCAGCAGCACACTCCACCCCTGCGAAGCCTCCTCCGATCACTGCAATGCGGCCCAGGCATGGTCCTCCCTGCAAGTGATCTGCAATGCGCTCGTGCAGTTCTGCACGGAATTTCTGCATGTGCAGGGTGTCTTTCAGGCACCATCCATGCTGCTCAAGGCCCTCAATGCGCTCGAAAGGGTCACGGGACCCCAGACCAAAAAACACATGGTCATAACGCAGGATCTCAGGACCATTGGGCGTTTGCACAGTCACCTGCTGGTTGGTGAGGTCCACATGCTGCACGCTCCCGATCAGCTGCCGGATTCTGGAATCTGGCAGGATTTCTTTGAGGGGGGTGAGGGTGTGCTGCAGGGGGATCAGGCCTCCAAGCACTTCGGTGGTCCACCCGTGAAAGGTGTGGTAGGGGTCTCTGGAGACCAATGTGAGTTCAACTTCTTTTCTGGAGAGCTCTCCAGGGAGCATTTTCACGATTTTCTTGCACGCTTCGATGCCTGCGTAACCTCCACCCAGAATCACCACGCGCTGCATCAGCCCACCTGCCATGCCAGGTTCTCGGGGGAGACTTCAGGCTCCAGCAGCCTGCCAAAGGAACGAAAAGGGGCAAGACGGAACCCGAACTGCTGGTGTTTGACTGCCAGATCCAGCATCATGCTGGCCTGCTGTGCTGTGGGGTGACCAATGCTGAAGTGCCCCTGGTGACCGTTCAGGGAGAGCAGCAGGGTCTCGGCCAGGCAGGCGTAAATCAGGTTTCTGGCCAGTCCGATGGTGCCCTGCATGCGCATCCCGGTCATTTCCACCAGTCCACCATCAACCACCGTGACATCCGGGCGTTCTGTGAGGAGGGTCGGATCGGTGTTTCTGGGCTGGGTGTCGTCCAGCACCCATGCGCCTTTTTTGAGGTGTTCGGATTTCAGCACGGCGTCCGAAGCACTGGTGAGGAGCACCACCAGATCGGCCTTTTTCACCTGCATCATGTCGGTGGTCACATCGATGTCCACATCCTGGCCTGCCACTTCTGCTTTCAGGTGTTCCAGACGCTCCAGGTTACGGGCCACCAGGGTCATGCTGCTGCAGGTGCCCTTCTGGACCAGCAGGCGCACCAGGCAGCTTCCCACACTGCCCGAGGCCCCGACGATGGCCACATGGGCGTGTCTGCCGATGCTGGACAGGATGCGTTCCATCCCCATCCAGGTCATGGCTGCAGTGAAGGCGTTGCCGTTGGTGACCCCGATGTCCGTCCGGTCCGCAAAAATCCGACCTCCGTCTGACACAGGGGCGGTCAGGGCACCCAGTCCCACCACGGTGGCTCCCCGTGAACGTGCCATCTCCACGGCTTCTTTCACCCGGGCCTGCACCTCTGGCCTGGGAAGCTGCAAAAGCTGGCGGGCACTGAGGGGCACGGTGATCAGTTCCCCCTCGGCCTCGGTTCCAAGCTGGATGCGGCCCGAGACCAGAGGCCGCACCGGGAGCCTGCGCAGCAGGGTTTCGTAGAAACTGTTGGGCAGGTGACGCAGTGGGGACCAGAACAGGTCGCCGAGGTCCTGGGCGACCTGCACGCGGGGGTGAATCAGGAATGCAAATCTTCTGGGGGTGGAGTTCATGTTTTCCTCGCTGTTTGAAGCATGAAAATCCAGTCCGCTCAGCTCTGGCTGAGCGGTGGGCGGGGCGATGGCAATGGGGTGGGACAGGGCAGTGCAATTCTTGTGCCCACGGGTCCAATGAAGTTGTCAGAAATCCAGCGAACCCTTTCATGGAAGTGGTCGCCTTCTGAATGCAAGGTAACATCTTCTTTACAGCTGGCATGTGTCGGCAGGCACAGGCGGGGGGTGGAAACCTGTAAATTGGTCCGCTTTGTTGCGCTGGATTGGACCTGTTCCGTCTGAAAAGTCCCTCCTATATTGAGTCATGACCATTGATCAGCATTCAAAAGCACAGGTTTTCAAGGCCCTTCATGAAAAGGACGGCACTTTTGTCATTCCCAACCCCTGGGATGCCGGGACAGCCCGACTTTTGACCAGCCTGGGGTTCCCGGCACTCGCAACCACCAGTGCGGGTCTGGCATGGTCTCTGGGGATGCCAGATGGAGCAGGGGCCTTTTCAAGGGATCAGGCCATCGAGAACGTGAGGCAAATTGCCCAGGCCACCCCCCTCCCAGTGTCTGCAGATTTTGAAAACGGCTATGGACACACCCCCGAGGAGGTCGCAGAAGGCATCCGGAAAGTGGCACTGGAAGGTGGGGCGGTGGGGGCTTCCATTGAAGACGCAACCAGTGTGTCTGGAAGTGCTCCAATATACGATTTTCAGCTGGCTGTGGAGCGCATTCATGCAGCTGTGGAGGCTGCCCGCACCCTGCCTTTTCCTTTTGTGCTGGTGGCCCGTGCAGAGAATTTCTGTCATGGCATCACGGACATGGAAGACACCCTGCGCCGTCTTAAAGCCTATGAGGCGGCTGGAGCAGATGTGCTGTTTGCCCCGGGCATCAAAACACTGGATCAGGTGCGTGAGGTGTGTCAGGCTGTGCAAAAGCCCGTGAATGTCAATGCAGGGATCATGAATGCTCCCTGGACTGTTGCAGAACTCTCAGAGGCTGGAGTGAAGCGCATCAGTCTGGGCGCTGGATTGGTGCGGGTGGCTCTGGCAAGCTTTGTGCAGGCCGCTCAGGAGTTGCAGAAGGCAGGGTCTTTTTCTTTCATGAAGGATGCAGGAAAGGTGAACCTCACGGACCTGATGTTTAAAGAGCACATTCCCAGGTAAAAAAACCAGATGTTTGATTGATATTCGCCAGAAGCACTGCAGTGCTTCTGGCTGAGCAAAATGTGAGCTACAGTCAGGCCATCCAGACCGCGTACAGTTCTTTTTGCGTGGATCAATCAAGGACTGACCTGAGGGTTCAGCAAGCCATCTTGCAGGGTTGCCCTCAGGTGCAGTTGTCTGTCTTTGACAATTCCTGTGCAGTAAAAGGGCTGTCTGATCCGCTGGCTTCCTTCCTGACTCTGGACTTCACCCTGCAGGGCCAGGATGCCGTTGCGGTAGTAAAGGGGTTTCTGGAGGGGACCAAATTGCACATTCTGTGCACCAGACAGGGAGGTTTTCAACTGGTTCATGCAGCCCGTTTGCATCAGGTCAGCTTTGAGGTTTGCTGCAGGCAAATGGGCCGAGGCCGAGAGATAGACGGTGTAGGGTTCCAGAACAGGAGTGGCGTCCTGATACGCAAATCCAAGGGCTTCTGCTTCCTTGCGTCCCAGCACCTCAGCAGAGGAAACCAGATTGTCTCCTGGGCCGGAGATTCTGGCTCCAGGAGGTCCCTGAAAAGTCACCTCATTCAGAAACCCCGCAGCAGCGTCTGCGGGGCTGCTGGACTGGGGTGCCTGTGCCCCTGTGGGCCGGAGGGTTGATGCGTCCAGCACCGAGTGATCCACAACCTGAGTTTCACCAAAGAACCCTCCAGGTTTGGGTCGGGGTGGGTTGAGCACCCTTCCTGTCTGGTAATCCAGCAGCAACAGGTGCAGTTTGTCCATGGAAAACAGTTTGCGGGCATCCTCTTCTGCAACCAGCAGGCGTCCGTAATACCAGAAAGGCACCTGGGACAGGGCGACTTGCTGCCCGTTCACAAGAGCAAAGTCTTTCTGGAACACCCGGATGGACTGCTGTCCTTTTTTGAACAGATAGCCCTCCCCTTCTCCTGAATGCTGGGTCAAAGACAATTGCCACCCTGCCTCCGAACCCAGGGTGCTGAGGACCACAAGGCGTTGTTCCCCTCGAACATACACCTGAACTTCGGCCAGGGCAGGGGAAGACAGCAGCAAAATCAGGCTGATCAGACGGAACGACTTCATGTGGGTCGATGGTATCATGCCGGGGGTTGTGCAAAGTGTTTTTGCTGCTGTCCAGGGGGTTTTCCTGTGGTTTTCTGTTGCTTAGCCCTGGGTTCTGGGGTGGAATGCAGGGCACCAACAGCTGCTGTTCATGCGATCCCATGACATCTGTTCTGTACGATGCCCCATAGATCCGATTCAGGGGTCGCGGTAAGGTCAAGGTGTTTCGGTGGAGAAAACACCGCACAGCAGGAGGCTGTATGGACGAAAAAAACCAAATGCCTGTGCCCCAGGACACAGCAGCAAAAGACAGGCTGAGAGGCTACGAGGCCCCAAAGCTTCGCAAGCATGGCAAGTGGAACAGGGTCACCACCCAGGTGATCAGCATTCCCATCGATCCCTGAGGGCTGCTTTACAACAATTCAGGACAGCTTTGCTGCATCCTCACCACTCCAGCCAGGAGTGGTTTTTATGTGCATCTTGTTCTGTTAAATACAGAATAGGATAGAATGATTTCATGATTGCCGATGCTTCAACCACCCTCAACATGATCCGTTTTGAACTCCTGCTGGCACAAAGACAACTGCAACAGGCTCACCCACAGGGCCATCGCAGCTGCCTGGATGCACTCTGGAAGGTGTATTGCCTTGCTCAGCCCCACACCAGACGCGAAGACAACAAGATGCCCTTTTCAGACCTTCCACAGCCCATTGCCAACCCCAGGCACTGGCAGGACGGGGCCGCGAAAGCCCGATCCATTGTGCAGGAAGCCCTGAACCTTCACCAGCACATGCAGCAGGGAAAAATGGGATGGGCCAGCTGGAATGCCCTGGCAGACCACATGCTGGACGCTTTGAACCTGCTGTGACCTTCAGCATTGAACACCTGATCTTCCAGCACATCACCCATCAGGAAAGGAGACCTGTATTCCATGTTCTTTTGCTCAAAACGTCAATGAGGATTTAACACATGGTCAAGTGAACACAGTATGATGTTTCTGGGAAAACATGCCAACGTATTACACAATCCGGAATCATGACCGGCTGCTGTGCGGGTGTGACCTTGAGGAGGAAAGAATGTCTGATCTGGAAAATCCTGGCCAGCGCTCCATGTCTGCAAACAATGAAAAGAACAGGCAAAACAATCTGTATGCCAAACCTGCTCTGGAACGCATGGGTCAGTGGCAGACCATCACCGGTTCAGTGGGTGTGTGCAATCCACTGGAGGACCCTGATTGCTGATGCGCACGAAACTTGCTCTTACCGGTCTGATGCTGACAGCTTTGCTGTCAGCATGTTCTTCCACTCAGCACCCCGTATCCCAGCAACCTGCTGAACGCTTCAAGGTTCTGGGAACCATCGATCTGCCCGTTGGCATTCAGGCAGGGATTCAGCCCCAGAGCTTCACGGTGGCCAGCCTCCAGTTGAAAGTCGGAACCACCAGTCACGTGGATTACAACGGTTACCGATACATCAACACCACCTACGAGATTCGCAATGCCAGCAGTGCTGGAACCCCCAGTCCCACCCCCAAAACCAACGTGACTTTTCTGGCGGTGGACACCACCAACACCCTCAATGACACGGCTGTGCGCATCCTCAAGAAATCCGACAACACGGATGCCAATCCTGCCCTGGCCACCCAGGTGGTGCCTGCCGGAAACATCACCACCGGACCTGCCCTGGCCAGTGCCCAGAGCATGCAGGTCTTCACCTCTGACGAGACCGGCAGCCTGACGGGACTTCCTGCGCACATTCAGAAAGTCTTCGGTTACGGCTTTGTGGTGGATAAAGTGGGGGGAGGTCGCACCCTCGATGCCAACCCCGCAGTCAACAATTACCAGGGAACCCTGACCCTGTCCGTCAAAGTTCCGCTGCAAAACCCCATTGCCAACACCCCCCACATCCTGACCCTTTCCATGATCTATGTGGAAGACAGCGTGACCCAGGTGACCGAATCTGCAGAGGAGCAGGCCCTGGGCAACTCCGGTCTGGCTGCACGGGTCACTGCTGCCGGGGCCAGTCGAGTCAATGTGTTCCCGGGCAGCACCTACAACGGCACCAAACGCACCATCTGCAGTGTGCCGGTCAGCAACACGGTGAGCCCCAGTTACCTGATCAACCAGGAGAACCGGGTGACCACCTTCACCCCCAACATCACCAGCCTGGCCAGCAAGTCCAGTGCGGTCAATGCCACACTGGGATACTGTGACGATGTGGTGCCCACACTGTCTGGCAGCACCCCGCAGAACCAGCTGGTGATCCACGCCTTCCAGACTGGCAAACGCCTGACCAGCAAGAACAGCAGCAATGCAGGCACCTTCAGCCAGACCGGACAGAATTGGACCTACACCCCCACTGTGGGTGGAGCGTTCAAACCCGGTGAAGTGGTGGAAGTGACTGTGGTGGGGGGCACCACCCTCAACAGCAGTTCCCGCCGCTTCCGGGTGGCAGGAGCAGCGGAAGGGGCTGCCGGATACAACACACCTGCCACCTACACCGAGGCCAACAGTGCCCAGCAGGTGCGTTTTGGCGATGTGGATGGTGACGGGGATGTGGACATTGTGACCGGCCACAGTTCCACAGGCATTGGTGTGCACAAAAACAACGGCAACGGCACCTTCGCAGCCCGGGTGGATTATGCCGCCACGGGTACCCCACAGGGCATCGAACTGGGAGACATTGACAACGACGGTGACCTTGATGTGGCGGTGGGCAACAACGGCAACTGTGGTCCCTGCACCCTCTCCGTCCTGATCAACAATGGCTCTGGCGTGTACACTGCAGGAACGTCCCTGACCACCACGGGTGCAGGAGGTTCCTTCGGAAGCAGCACCCTGGGCGTCAACCTTGGGGACTTCAACAACGACGGCAATCTGGACCTCGCTGGAGCATCCAACCAGTACGTGACCGTGTGGCAGGGCAACGGAGACGGCACCTTCTCCAACCGTCAGGACCTCTTCATTGATGGCAGTGCAACTGCCAGCAACATTGGTATTGGCGACCTGAACAACGACGGCTACATGGACATGGTGGCCACCACTTCCAGCTTCAATAAACTGAGTGTCTACATCAACAAAGCAGATGGGACCGTGGGCTTCAACACCCGCGTGGACTACAATGCAGGACCCAACGTGCGTGGTGTCGCAATGGGAGACCTGAACAAAGACGGCAAGCTGGATGTGATCACCGGACACATTGAAAACACCAACGGTTTCACCGTGTACCTCGGCAATGGCAACGGCACCCTGGCAACAGGGACCACCACCGATACCGCAGGGTTTCCCCACAACCAGATGACCCTGGGAGACATCAACGGAGATGGCAACCTCGATCTGATTGTTGCCAATCCCACCATCACCCCCAACACGGGATTCACCTACTACCTGGGGACCGGCAATGGAACCTTCGGGACCGGTGTTTTCCATGCCCTCAGTGCAAACACCCGTGGTGTTGCGGTGGGTGACCTGAACGGTGACGGTAAGCTGGATGTGGCTGCCACCAACTCCTCAGTGCTGAACATCTACCTCAAGAAGTAACCCGAATCAAGCCTCAGAACTCCTCCGAGATGATCGGGGGAGTTTTTGTTCTGGCTGGGCGGTTTGAACCATCAAGAACTGCCCTTGTGCTGCTCAAAATGCTGGAGGGCTTTCACTTCAGCAGTCTGGAACACCACGGATAAGTTTCGCAGAGCCTGCAATCGGCGCTGAACATGGACATGCTTCCAGACTGAACTGTCTTCAGGGACCTGCTGAAGGAGGGCCAGGGCTCTTTCACGGGAGGCCCGACTGCTGCCACAGAAATCCAGCAGCAGTTCCACAGCAGGAACAGAATTGATCGATTTCACAGGAATTCTTTCCAGAGCTTCCACAGCAAAAACCAGATCGGACAGGGTATCATCTGCAGGCAAGAACATCCATTTGCCTTTTGACCACTCCAGAAAACGTTCAGAAGGCATCGCTTCCCTCAGGGCACGGGGAATTTTGTTTGCAAGATGCCCCACAGCCCTGAGGTTGCGCTTCGCAACCACATACCTTGCCACATCAATCCTGTGCCCTGGCCCATACCCAAGGGTTTTGAGCATGCGTGCCGCACGTTCGCGCACCAGTGGATCTCTGGATTGCAGCAGGGGCACCAGGGCAGGTTTCAGATCGGCATGCAGGTGTTCTGCAAGGGTCAAGGTGAACAGGTGGGCCACGTCACGCCATGGACTGGAAGGCAACACGTTCCACCAGTGCGGCAAAGCCAGCAGCCTGAGGAGGTCTTTTCTCAGGCGCTCCGGGTCTTCCTTGCCCCACTGACGCAAAGTGTGCAGGGTGCGGATGGCCACCCTCACGTCTCCAATGTGATGAAGGAGTGCAGTCAGTCTATCCCATTCCTGCATTCCTCTTCTGGAACGTCTGGTGAGAATGCCCCGGACCTCAAATTCAGACCATTGTGGTTTCCTGTGGCTGGCCTGTTTTGCTCGTGAGGAATCCGCAATCTGGGCAGGGACAGAAGGTTCAGTTTGCTTTCGCTCAACGGGTGGGACAGATGCTGATCTGTCCCACCTTGCTGTACGGGCTTTTTGTGACATGCGCAGGAACAATTCCAGCCACTTCATGGTTTCCACTATAGCTTTCCCACGGGATGCTGATGTTTCAAAAGGCCCGGAAATGTTTTATGTTGGAACAGGAACGGTGGTCCAATGGAAAGACAGCTGGACTCATCATCCAGAAATGCAGGTTCAACCCCTGCCCGTTCCAGGGGCGCTGATGCAACGGAAGCATGCATGACTACGGATCATGGTGTGTGGGTTCGAGTCCCACTCGTCCCTGGGTTCTGGTGGGAAGGTGTATACGGATGCACATGGCCCTGCTAAGGCCAAGGCGGGGTTCGATCCCCCACCCACCAGATGCCCTGTTTCAGGTCCGAATGACGCTGCAGAAGGATTCTGGCCTGTTCTTGAAAAATGCCAGATTGAATGTAAATCTGATGCACCCTCTGAAAATCATAGGCTTCAGGAATGTGTTCCATGACCTCCATCAGGTAGCCAATGTCTGGCTGGTTGAAACGTTCCCTTTTTCGAGGATCTGGCCTGGAGGAACTCCACCTCGTGGGAAGTTCCCAGCTGGGAAAAATCACCCTCAGGGCCACAGCCATCTTGTTCCTCAGGTGAAAAATGCTCTTCAGGTGTCTGCGGGCCACCACATAAGCTGCAGTTTCACTGCGGCCTCTGGGTTGCCATCCGAGCGAGGTGAGTTTGCGGGCCACCTGTTCACGCACCGTCCAGTCATGGTGATACAGGAAGCCTTTCAGGTAGGTGTGGTACCTGGGATCTCTGGAGTTCAGGGTCAGTTGTTTCAGGAAAACATGGGCTTCATCCATCTCTGCAAGAGTCATGTCAGGACGGCAGGTCACTGAGGGAAGCCACTGCAGGAAAGCTTCCAGTTGATGCTCTTTTCCCCAATCGCAGATGCGCTCCAGCATGGCAGCACGGGTCTCCAGGGAAAAATTCTCATGAAACAGCCTGAGAAGTTCTTCAAAATGCTCGGCTCTAAACGGGTGGGCATCCATGATGCCCTGTAGCAGAGCGGCTTCCACCATCATGCGCGCCCTTTCGGAGGGGAAGTGAACATTCAGCAAAATGAAGCGGTGGTTGTAGGGTCTCGCGCCAGACAGCAAAGCCATGCGGGCCACTGCATCCTGATGCAGGCCCCAGTTTGGAAGTCCTGAAGCCTGAATCAATTGCTCAATGAGGACAGACATCCGCAGATTTTGACCATCGGTCCCTTTGCTGATCAGGTCTCTGATGGCAAGATTCATTTCCGACTTCTGGCGAAAATAATACATGTGTGAAGAAGGGTTCACCTTTCCATGCTACAGGGTCTCCAAACAGAGGGCACCACAAAGCGTGCTAGAATCACCGTGCAGGGTAGCTCAAAGGAAGAGCGCTGCCTCGCAGGGCAGAGGGTGCAGGTTCAAGTCCTGTGTCTGCCACCTGGAGAGGCTGGAAACGCTGGTGTAACTGGAAGCACGCCTTCAACCTCAGACCGGAGTGCGGTGCGGGTTCGATTCCCGCCTGTTTCCACCCTCAGGTGTTTTGTTTGTCAGCCCCTTTGAGCAGTCCACAGAATGGAATTGACTGTGAACCATGCCCCCCCTTTCACAGAAGAAGAATGGAACGCATGCATCCGGGTGCTCAAGGTGTTGGCCCGCGACCCTTTTTGCGGCCCGGACACCCAGACCCTGAAAACCCTGGTTGCCAAGATTTACAAGGTTGCCAAGAAAGAAATCCGGGCGCAGAACCAGCAGCAGATCCGTGCCCACGATCAGGCCCTGCAGCAGAAAACGGTGGTGTTTCAGGTCAATGATGCTACCCTTCCCCTCGGGCAGCATGCTCTGCCCATGATGGCAACTGAAGTCCCTGGGACGGCAGCTTCAGGTGCCCCATCAGACACGGTGGGCGTTCGAATCCAGCCTGAACGCTGTTACATCTGCAAATCCTTTTACCATGAAGTGCACTTTTTCTATCACCTGCTCTGCCCGGAGTGCGCCCGTCTGAACCACCAGAAGCGCCAGCAACGGGCTGACCTCACGGGCCGCATTGCCCTGGTGACTGGAGGGCGCATCAAGATCGGGTACCAGATGTGCCTCAGGCTGCTCAGGGATGGGGCAAGGGTGATTGTCACCACCCGTTTCCCAAAAGATGCCGTGAAACGCTTTGCAGAAGAAGAGGATTTTTCCTTGTGGTCAGAACGTCTGGAGGTGCACGGTCTGGATTTCCGCAATCTGGTGCAGCTTGAGGGGTTCATTCAGGACCTCAAGGCCAGACTGCCCCACCTGGACATCCTGATCAACAATGCCGCCCAGACGGTTCGGCGACCCGCCGAGTTCTACCAGCATCTGCTGCCTCTGGAAACCCTGCCTCTGGCCTCCCTTCCGCAGTCCTGGCAACAGGTGCTCAGAGGTCCGGATCAGAGGGTGGCCCTGGAACTTCTGGCCCCGCAACTGCCTGGTTCGAATCTGGCTCCTTTTTTCCCTGCAGGACAGCTGGACCAGGACGGTCAGCAGCTGGATTTCAGGCCGCAGAACAGCTGGACGGCAACCGCAGATCAGGTGAGTCCCCTGGAGATGCTGGAGGTGCAACTGGTCAGCAACGTGGCCCCATTCATGCTGGTGTCCCAGTTGCGGTCCCTGCTCAGGCAGTCTCCTTTTGAGCGCAAATTCATTGTGAATGTCAGTGCCATGGAAGGCCAGTTCGCCCGTGAAAGCAAAACCGAGTTTCACCCGCACACCAACATGGCCAAGGCAGCCCTGAACATGCTGACCCGCACCTCGGGACAGGATTATGCGAGAGACGGCATTTTCATGACCAGTGTGGACACCGGCTGGATCACCGAAGAAAACCCCCACCCCAAAAAGTCCCGTTTGCGAGAAGGAGGCTTTGTGACCCCTCTGGATGTCATCGATGGCATGGCCCGCATTTACGATCCCATTGTGCAGGGCTTGCAGACCGATCCCCCTCTCTCGGGCTGTTTTCTGAAAGATTACCGGCCCTACCCCTGGTGAGATGATGGATGAATTTCAGATTCACTGCCCTGTTGATGAAGCCCAGACCGATCTGCCTTTTCCTGCCGACGAGCTTTTTCCTTTGCTGGAGCACCTGAAGAACAACCAGTCTTTTTCTGCACAGTTTCCCCGTGGAACGGTGACCGCAGATGGCAGGCTGGACCTCTGCAAACAGAATCTGGGGGTGGAAGGATGCAGGCAGGTGATGCAGGCCCTGAAGCACAATTCCAGCATTCACACCCTCCTGCTGGGCACGGACGGCATTGGAGATGCTGGGGCGCAAATGGTGGCCGAGGTGGTCGCCCAGAATTCCACCCTGCACACCCTGTACCTGGGATGCAACCACATCACGGATGCGGGGACAGCACTGATCGCAGAGGCCCTGATGCAGCATGACCGCATTGAGGCCCTGTGGCTGAAACGCAATCCCATTGGACCACAGGGTGCAGAAAGCCTGGCCCGATTGCTGGAGAAAACCAGGACACTGAAGGTGCTCGATCTCGTGAATGCCATGGGGGACCCGTCAGGAATCGCCAAAATCATCTCGGTGCTCACCCACAAAAACCGCACGGTCAGACGCCTGTACCTGGGAGGAAACAACCTCACTGCCCATGAAGCAGGTTTGCTGGCAGAAATGTTGCAAAAGAATCCAACCATTGAAGCCCTGATGCTCAATGTGGGCCGATTGCAAGACGAAGGGGCAGCCTTTCTTGCGGAGGCTCTGAGGCACAACACCACTTTGCGGGAACTGGGGCTTGCCAGCAATGGGATCGGTGCAAGAGGAGGCCGTCTGCTTTTTCGGGCATTGCGGCACCACCCCACACTGCAAGTGCTGGACCTGGGGTATGCCCCCTCAACCCGTGTGCTGGGGACCTCAGCCAACACCCTGACAGATCAGGTCACTGAAGATCTGGCCCTGCTTCTCGAACACAACCCAGTCCTCAAACACCTGAACCTGGCCAGAACAGGCCTGACGTTGCGAAGTCTGCCTGCATTGCAGGAGGCCCTGCAGAAAAACCACACCCTGCAGGAATTGCAGCTGGAGAAAGCTTTGCTTTTGCCCCTCAGGCCTTTCCTTGAGAGAAATGCACTGCAGACCAGCCCTGGAGGGCTCCCCGAAGAAGTCTTGCGCATCCGCAGTGTGTACCGCAGCAAGGTGCTGTGAGTCCTGCTGCACCCCAGAGGTGAACCATGTCCAGAAACCTGCTCATCACCGGAGGAAGCCGTGGCATTGGAGCCGCAACCGCCCGCCTTGCAGCCCGTCAGGGGGACACCGTATGCATCACCTACCTGAGAAATGCCGCAGCTGCAGACGCACTGGTGGCTGAAATTCAGGCCACAGGCAGGAAAGCCCACGCTTTTCAGCTGGATGTGGGTGTGGAAACAGAGGTGGTCCAGCTTTTTGAGCGTCTGGACCAGGAAATCGGACCCATTCATAGGCTGGTCAACAACGCTGGGATTCTGGAGCAGCAGATGCGGGTGGACCAGATGGACGCGGTCAGGCTCCAGAGGGTGCTGACCACCAACGTGATTGGGTCTTTTCTCTGTGCCCGTGAAGCAGTGCGTCGCATGTCCACCCAAGCAGGAGGTCAGGGAGGGGCCATTGTGAACGTCTCCTCAATGGCAGCACGTCTGGGTGCGCCCGGTGAATATGTGGATTACGCCGCATCCAAGGCGGCCATTGATGCTTTCACCGTGGGTCTGGCCAGAGAAGTCGCCACTGAGGGCATCCGGGTGAATGCCGTGCGGCCCGGGGTGATTTACACCGACATTCACGCCAGTGGGGGAGAACCCGGACGGGTGGATCGGGTGAAAAATGCCGTTCCCATGCAGCGTGGGGGACAGCCGGAGGAAGTTGCAAGGGCCATCTTGTGGCTGCTCTCGGATGAAGCGTCCTATGTGACGGGCACCTTTCTGGATGTGTCCGGAGGTCGCTGAAAGAACAGCTGAAAAAGATTCACTCCAGGCGGGTGATGTACCCGCTGCGGACGCCCATCTCGATGAATTCCCGGGCGTTGGTTGGGACGGGTTCCTGAAGTCCGTTTTTTTCATTCACGTACTCGGTGATGCGCTCCCAGATGGAACGGTCCCCCATCAGTTTGATGGCTGAACGCACCAGAAAGGGAGAGCGCTGCTCGATTTCCTTGCGGGCCTGCCGCCAGATCTGTTCTTCATTTTCACCCTCGATGGTTTCATTGACGACCACCTGACGGGTCTGGATGTTGACATGGAATTTCACATGACCTCGCTTCGCTGCCAGACAGGGCAACGCCTGTACAGGAAGTATACCCACAGCAGGTGAGCGGCACACCAGTGAATAACACTTTCACCGGGCGTCTTCTGCAACAATGCATTTCCAGAGGAGCCAGTCAGCCCAGTTGAACCGTGCGGTGGGCGTATTTTTCCGCTTCGACCTGGCTGCGGGTGGTGAAGATCAGCGTCTGTTCTGGGGTGAGAACCTGCTGCAGGTGCAGCCAGAACACTTCCTGTTCCTCCAGGGTCAGGTGTCCGGTGGGGGCATCCAGCACGAGGAGCTCAGGACAGCTGCCCACCACACTGGCCAGGTGGGTCAATTGCTGCTGCAAAGGGGTCAGCCTTCCGTAAGGGGTGTCTGCGTGGTCCTGTAGTCCTGTCCATTCCAGCACAGTCTCAACAGGCAGCGTTTGAGGGGCAAAACTTCCAAAGAGCTCCATGAGTTCCCGCACGCTGAGGTTGTCTGCCAGCTTTGCATGTTGCTGAATCCATCCCACCCGGGCACAGTAGGCCATGTCTGCAGGGATGGCGTCCAGCACACGCACTTTTCCAGAGTGGGCAGTGCGTGTGCCCATCAGAACCTGCAGCAGCACGGTTTTGCCACTGCCAGAAGGACCCACCACAGCCACACTTTCCCCGGCCAGCACACACAGGTCCAGATTCTGGATGAGGTCCAGACCCTCCACCTCCACACAGAGGGCCTGGGTTTCCAGCACCGGACGCCGGAAAGGGTCGGCAGGAGGGACGATGGGGAGGTCGGGATGGGTTTCTGGATTCATGGGGTTCACCCGCTTTCGGTGCATTCGACTTCAGAGACAGCTTAGTCCCCGGGCGGAGACACGGCGGAGACACGGACAGGAGACTCCGGCAGGCCCACACCAAACAGAACAGCCAGAAAAGGTACGCTGGAAGGGAATTCTCCAGCTGCACACGGTTGTCTCCAGGCTGTCCCCAGGGGCTTTCTATGCTGAAGGCACCTACAGCAGGAACATCGGAGGAAAGCATGAAACGAGTTTGGATTCTGATTGTCGGCACCACCCTCTCCACCCTGGCCCTCACCGCTCCTTTTGCCCGTCATGCTCAGGTTTTTGCTCCAGTTTCCCAGCAGATTGCTGAAATCATTCCTCCGATCCTTCCGGTGCCCGGCAAGACCTCCCTTCCCGACCAGACCGCTGAAATCATTCCGCCCATCTTGCCCATCAAGGGTGTGGGTGGCGGAAACAGCATTGCCATCACGGGTTGAACTGCAAATCCACAATCAGAAACGGCCTGGAGTGTGTGTTCCCAGGCCGTTTTGTGTTGAAAGAAAGGTCAGGTTTCGAGCCAGCGTTTCTTGATCGCACGCAGCTTCTGCAGGTACAGCATGCGGGTGGATTCGCTGTCCAGGTCTTCGAGCAGGTCATTGAGTTGCTCCAGCAGTTCTTCCTGCAGCCCGAGGTGCTCAAGCACCTCCAGACCCAGGTCGAGTTTCAGGGTGGGATGCGTTTCGAGCTGCATGCGCTTCTGGTAGGCCAGCAGCAGGGTGTCCTGGATGCGCAGGCGCAGGCGTTCAATCCAGCTGGACTCAAAACCCGGCATGAATTCCTGACGGTAGACGGTGGTCACTTTCTCCAGCGCAGCACTGTCGAGGGTGCGCACCTGGGCTTCGAGTTCCAGATGATCCACCCTGAAATTGAGTTGCTCCGCCACGGTGTACATGCCGTTTTCGAAGACCACCGGATTGATTTCGATGCCTGTCTCCTCGAAGATGCTGCTGCGCAGCCTGCGCACGGCCACCTTGAAGTAGTCGATGTGCTTGCTGCTGTTCTCGCCATCGTGCAGGTCATTGATGATGCGGTCGCGGGTGGAGGGGCCGTGCAGCAGCAGCCACACCAGCACCTCGCAGGACTTCTTGTGTTTGATGGTGAAGGTGTGGTTCTGGTAGCGGAATTTCACCATGCCGAAGAGGGTGGCCTGGATGGACAGCCCTGGTACAGCTTCTTCACTGAGGCGGGGTGGGCTGACTGCTGCTCTTGCAGGGAGTGCCTGCAGGTCCTGCATCAGGGACAGGTCCTGTTGCAAACAGGGGAGGGAGCGTCCCTGTGAGAGTTCAAGAACCAGACGTTCCTCCACAGCAGTGTCTTCTCCCTGCCTTTTCTTCAGGGCACCGAGCAGCACGTTCAGGCGGATGCGGCGGTAGGTGCCCACACTGGCATGCTGGATGCTCTGGAGTTGCCTGCGGGCTTCCAGGAAATCCTTGCGGTGCAGGGACAGCAGGGCTTCATAAAAGACGTAGATGTTGCGGTACAGGTCGTCGGGGACACTGCGGCTTTGTACCTCTGCCAGCAGGACATCAAAGGGGGTTTTGCCCTTCAGGTGCACTTCGAGCATCTTGTACCGGATGCGCTGGTCATGCATGCTGCCCCCGGTCTTCTGGGATGCGGCCAGGGCTTTGGAGTAGGCTTCGAGGGCCTCACTGTAAGAGCCCATCAGAGAGAACAGGTCACCGTACCCTTCCAGAATCAGGGTGAGGAAGCTGTCCTCAATGCCCTCACAGGCGAGGTAAGCCCGGTCCAGGTATGCTTTGCTGCGGTCGTACTGCCCCAGGTTGGCGTACAGTTCCGCCACCTGAATCAGCACGTACACCGAGGAGCGTTTCCCACCCACAGCCTCGTAGGCGCGGATGGCCTCCAGATAGCCCTCTTCAATCTGCTCGAACTTTTCCTGTTTCTGCTCACGGGTGTAGGCGAGCATGAAGCGCACGTGGGCCTGTTCGGTGGGGTCTTCTGCGCTGAGCCTGAGGGCCTCCTGGAACACCTCCAGGGCCGGATCATACTGACCGAGGTGCACAAGTTCCCAGCCTTTGAGCCGCAAGAGGGGAATGGTGGTTTCAGGGTCTTCAGAGCATTTCAGGGCCTGGTTGCACAGTTGCAAAGTTTCCTGGGCGGCTCCTCTGCGGTTGGCCAGAAAAGCCCTGAGCATCAACACCCTGGCCTGGAGGTCTGCGCCATGCAGGGTCTGCAGCATCTGCTCGGCTTTTGCGAGCTCTCCGGTTTCAATCCACGCCTGGGAGAGCAGGTATTTCAGGTCGCTGGACAGCTCGGAGGGATGAAAGAGTTCCAGGATGTGCCGGATCAGGCTGTATTCGTAACGCCCCAGCAGGTTTTTCACCACCCTGCCCGTGACCTGCAGGGCGGCAGCGGTGTCCTTGATGGCCTGGTGGTGCAGAATCGCTTCCAGAAAGCGGTGTTCCGATTCGGCGACCCGTGCTGCCGAGCGGTGGAGTTCAGTGAAACGGGAGGCCTTGCGTTTCAGTTGTTTTTGCAGCACCTGCAAAAGAATGCTGTGGGGTCGGTACTGGTTCCTGCCAAGGGGCAAAATGGGCAGGCCTGCCTGTTTCAACTGGCGTTCCCAGTCCAGGGGGCAGGGAATGTGGTGCAGCTCAAAACGGGCTTCTGACCAGGTGTCCAGCACACTGGCTTCCTGCAGCCAGTGCAGGGTTTCGGGTTCCAGGTTCTGCAGGGTGTCTTCCAGCAGGTCTTCTGGCGTGATGAAGTTTCCTGCCCCTGCAGCCACCAGAGAAATGCATACAGGCCACCCTTCATACTGCTGGTGGATGGATTCGGCCTGTTTGGGGGGGAGGTGCAGCAGTTGCTGGCTCTCCTGCACGCTGAAAGCCAGTTCTTCGGTTCCCACGATCACCGCCTGCCTGCGGACCATCAACTGGCTGAGCCTGAGGGGTTGCGCATCAAAGGCAGAAACGACCACCTGATGCCCTTCAGAGAGGGCACCGACAAAAGCATTCAGCCAGCGCACCGCGTCCGGTCCGAGGTGTTCTCCCTGATCAAAAAAGAGTTTCAGGTTCACCTCTAAAAGGTCCAGGTCCCGCACCAGGGCCACAGCGGCGCGCTCCGGGTTCCAGGTGTGCTGCAACACCTCCAGCGAATGCCGGAAGGTGAGGTGAGGAAAGCGGGATTTCAGGGCGCGGGTGCAGGTGGTGTGCAACTGCACCGGCTCGGATTCGTTGGGGGTGAGGGTGATCCACACGCTTGCTTCGGGATGCATGCGGGCCATCTGGGCCAGCAAAGTGGTCTTGCCGTACCCCGACGGGGCCACCACCGCGATGATGCGGGCGTCCTGCTGGGCATTCAGTTGTTCAAGCACATGGGTGCGGGTCAGTTCATTTTTCAGGGGCAGAGGTATGAAACCATTGAGTAAGGAAACTGCGGTCATGGTGGGCTCCTCTGGGACCTTGCAGGTACAAAAACGAAACCCAGCCTGAAAGGGCCTGAAAGCCCATCCAGCCTTGGGGGTGGACGCAGGGGCAAGTGTCCTGTCCAGGGGGATGAATCGATACACATCTTACCCTCAAACCCCGAGCTCCGGGTAAGGGAGATACCGGATGCCTGAACACGGTAGAGCCCTTCTATCAGGTGTTTTCGAAATCTGATCTTGAAGTTGTCCAGGTGCATGATGTTTTGGGACACAATCTGGTTCCATCGTTGCAGGGAAAGGCCTTCTGCTCCCTGGAAACGGACCTGGGGTCAGGTTTGATGCCCACTCCAATCCGACCTCAGTGAAAAAGCAGGATGAGGCCTGAAAGCCTCATGAAAAGCCAGTCATCCGGACAGACCCGCAAGAAAAATGGCCCATGAAAATCAGGGTGATGCATGACCTGCCCCCCCGCCCAGCAGAAAAGACATGCAGGTGCAAGGTGCCATCACTTCTCATACCTGAGGTCAAAAGGGGTTGATTGCGAGATTTTCCGGTTCGGGACCTGTATGGATCAGTCGACTTGAAATACACCTGTCAGATTTCTACACTGAATGGAATGCAAATGAATGCCCTGAAACTTGCTTTTGCTGTGCCTTTTGTTCCAAAGTTGATCCATCAAATTGTTCAACTGAAAAGAGAAGATGTGTTCATTTTGTTCCTCGCAGTTTTCAGCATTGATGGGGCCAGGGCTTGTTTCGATGCTTTTCACTTGGACATGTGGCACTCCAATCTCATTTTCAGCGCCGTGAAGAAGGGCATGACGGCGGAACTGGTGGACATAGGGCTGACCACACTGCTTTTTTCCCTGTGGACCAGGCTTTTCAGGATGGGCCTGGATTTCTCGCAGGTGCTCAGGGGGGTGCTGTGCAGACAGGTTTTCCTGGGTTCTGTCACTGCAGCCATCACCATCGTCAATCAGGTGGCCACAGAAGGCTGGGTGCGTCAAGCACTCCCCATCCACGTTGCCCTGATGCAACTGGCAGGAGGTCAGCCGTTTAAATGGACCCAGGGGTATGTGCAGGTCCATCTGGCCCTGGTCATCTTGTGCATGGTCTCCCTGATCTTTCAACTGGCCCAGCTTTCTCGAAGACCCCTCTGGTACGCAGCGCTGGTGGTTTTGCTCTTTGGATTCCTGTGGACCTTGCCAGGTGGTTTGAGCAGGGCAGGTCTGTGGTGACCGGGGTGCTGGTGATTGTCGGGAACTTTGAAGAAGACACCTTTCGTAAAGGTCAGGGTCTGTCCCCATCCGCGATGCAACCTGCAGTTGACCCAACAAAAACACATTCTCAAGCCATTGAATCAGGAGCAGGAGAGAACTGGGGCTTGAGGTGCCACCTGAGGGGTGCGGGTTCCTCCTGATGCTGATTTTGCGCGCCAGAAAATAGAATGGCCTGCGATGCATGGTGGCGAAGTTCAGCAGGGCAGGCTTCAGGTCCCCAGTCTGGGTGAACAGGACCTTCACCTGTGGCGGGCCAGTCTCCTGCTGCCAGAAGATGCTCTGGGCACCCTGCAGTCCTGGCTCACTCCAGAAGAACAGTCACGCGGGGCACGGTACGCCACATCCCTGCTGAGAAAGCGCTTTGTTGCTGCACGGGGGCAATTGCGCTGGATGCTCGGGAGGTACCTCGGGTGCCCTCCAGAGTCTATCCATCTTTTGACCCTGCCAGGAGGAAAGCCTGTACTGCAGGACCATCCCCATTTGCACTTCAATGTCAGCCACTCGGCAGATGAGCTGCTGATCGGGGTTGCCCGTTCTCCCATCGGGGTGGACATAGAGCACATCAACAGGCATTTCAACCCCCGTGAAGTGCTGCAGTTTTTCAGTGCAGCAGAGCAAAAGCACATTCTGACCGGGCCACTGGAGCACTTTTACTGGTGCTGGACCCGCAAGGAAGCCTGCCTGAAAGCCAGTGGGCAGGGCATCACCGTGTCCCTGCAGGACATGGACACGCTGCAGGCCACCTTGCAGGGCTGGATGCTGCGGACCTTCATCACAGGTGAGGTGGTGTATTCGGTGGCCGTGCAACAGGCACTCCAGGTCAGCCTGTTTCAGTTGACATCCGACCTGCGCTTTTCTCCTTTCAAGTGAAATCGGGAAGCATGCTGTGAATCAGGGCAGGAAGGTCTTCAAAGATGCTGCGGTTGAAGAAGTGGTCACCGGGAAAGGCCAGGGAGCGGAATTCCTTGCGGGTGTAAGGGCCCCAGTGGATCAGCTCATCAGGCACAGCGTGGGGGTCCTGGTGTCCTGCCAGAGCGACCAGGGGAATGTCCAGGGGGCGCAGGTCACAGCGGTAGGTTTCGGCAAGTTTGAGGTCGGCCCGCAGGGTGCGCAGCAGCATGGGGCGCAGTTCCGGGTGGTGAAACACCTCTGAGGGGGTTCCGCTCAGGTCCAGAATGCGTTCCACGAGTTCCTGATCAGGCAGGAGGTGCCAGTCTGGCCGGCGTGGACGGTGCGGGGCTTTGCTGCCAGACACCACCAGCAAGACAGGCTTGTGTGCGCCCTGCAGCTGGCAGGCCAGTTCATACGCCATCCAGGCCCCCATGCTGTGACCGTAAAGGACCAGGGGGCCCTCGAGGCAGGAGGTGATTTCCCGGACCAGGTGCGGGATAACGGCCTGCATGTCCTCTGCCGGGTTCTCCCGCAGCCGGTTTTCCCGCCCGGGCAACTGAACGGCCTGCCACTGGATGTGTTCGGTGACAGGCAGGGAACGGTAGCAGGATGCGCCTCCCCCGGCATGGGGGAAGCACAGGACCTGCAGATGGGTCTGCTTTGAGGGCCGGTGAACCGGGGTCCGCCAGCGGGAAGCTTGCAGGACAGGTTTCATGTCAGGGCGGCCATCCGGGCATCCAGGGTGCTGAGTTCACCTGCGAGGTACATCTGCCGGGTGAGGCTGCGTTGCACCTTGCCACTGCTGGTTTTGGGCAGGGACATCGGCAGGATCAGCACCACCTCACTGACCATCAGGTCGTGGGCTTCAAGGACCTTCTGGCGGATCTTGAGGGTCAGTTCTGCAGGCTGAATGCTGCGCATCAGGGTGCGTTCCACCTCGGCCACAGCCACCACTTTCTCTGAAAGCTCACCCTGCAATGCGAACACCGCAACCCCCGCCCCGCGAATGGCCGGATCTGCCGTTTCAATGGTGGCCTCGATGTCCTGCGGGTAGTGATTGACCCCGTTCAGGATGATGGTGTCCTTCAGGCGCCCCGCCACGTAAAGCTGGCCCCCATGCACGAACCCAAGGTCTCCGGTGCGCAGGTGTGGGCTGCCGTCCAGCATGGCCTCAAAGGTTTCACGGGTGGCCTCTGGGCGGCCATAGTAGCCCTTGCAGACGTGCTTTCCAGTCAGCCAGATTTCCCCCACCTCGTCTGCCTCACATTCCTGCAGGGTCTCCGGGTGAATGATCCGCACCGTTTCTTCGAGCAGGGCGCGACCACAGGCCACCAGTGTGATGCCGTCTTCTGCCACCACGACCTGTTTTCGGGAGAGGGCCACCGGATCAACCGTCAGAAAAATGGGCTCCTCGAAGGGGGTGCCTCCGGTGGCGATCAGCGTGCTTTCTGCCATGCCGAAACAGCACACAAAAGCCTTCGACTGAAACCCGCAGGAAGCAAAAGCTTTCTGGAAGGCCTGCAGGGTGCTGTGCCGCACAGGTTCCGCTCCGTTGAAGGCCACCTTCCAGGAGCGCAAATCCAGGCCTTCCTTCTGGGCTTCTTTGATGCGGTCGGTGCAAAGCTGGTACGCGAAATTCGGTGCCCCGCTGATGGTGGCCCGGTAGCGGCTGATGGCCGTCAGCCAGCACAAAGGGCGGCGCAGGAACACCGCCGGAGTCATGAAGTAACACATGCCTCCGGCCCAGAAGGCGTGCAGCATGTTCCCCATCAGCCCCATGTCATGGTAGATCGGCAGCCAGGTGACGTACACGGTGTCCTCGTCGGGATGGAAGGAGGTTTGCAGCATCTGCTGGTTGTACAGCAGGTTTCCGTGCGTGACCATCACCCCCTTGGGGTCGCCGGTGGAGCCCGAGGTGTACTGCAAGAAAGCCAGGGTTTCCAGGGTGATCTCTGGCGGAGACCACTGGCTGGACAGCGCAGCATCCACCTCGTCGGTGCAGACCAGATGCACCTGTTCCAGCAGCCCCTGGGCGTGACCCTGCATCAGGGCAAGCTGGCTGCGGGTGGTGAGGGCCACGGTGGCCCCACTGTCCTGCATGACGGTCAGCAGGCGCTGGTTGTGCTTGCTGCTGCGCGGAGGGAAGATGGGCACCGCCACCATCCCGGCAGCGAGGCACCCAAAAAACGCCACCATGTAATCGATGCAGGAGGGGTAAAGGAGCAGCACCCGTGAGCCTTCGGGATGGTGCTGCCTGAGGGTGACGGCCAGGGCTGCTGCCCGGTCTTTGAGCTGTTGGTAGGTGATCTGCTCTTTGATTTCCTCGCCGTCTTCCAGAAACAGGTAGATGGGTTTGTCGGCAAAGGTTTCGGCGTGCTGGACCAGCAGGTCCACAAAATGTACGGTGTGGCTGGGCATGTTTGACTCCATCAATAAGGCAGGGGTTCCCGTTGCAGGGTGGACTGTTCGAGTTCCTGCAGCACTTCCCGCAGCAGGCGGCTGAATTCAGGGTGGGTTCTGATGTCTTCGCAGGTGAGTCGGTTGCTGGGCAGACCCAGGGTGATGCTGGCTTTTTCGACCAGATGGGCCCCCATCACCTGCAAAGTGCCTTTCAGGGCCGGTGGAGCAAACACCGAACGGGTGGCGGCATTCAGCACCGCTGTGGGTTTGTTTTCGAATTCTGCGGTGCCCACCACCCAGTCCAGGGCGTTCTTGATCACCCCGGTGACCCCGTGGGCGTACTCCGGACTGGAGATCAGCACGGCGTCACACCCGCTGAGGGCCTCGCGCCAGCGCAGCACCGCCTCGAAGGGTTCTTCTTCCAGGTCTGGATTGAAAAGGGGCAGGTCCCCGAGGCCTTCAAACAAAACCACCTGCAGGTGAGCTGGAGCCAGATCGGCAGCAGCACGCAAGATGGCCGTGTTGACCGATGCCCTCCTCAGGCTTCCTGAGACCCCGAGCACTTTAAACATGCTGTCCTCCGGCGTGCATGGGGCACCCTTTCGCTTCAGGGGCGGCGCCCTCAGTGTTTTCCTGGATCTGCACAGGTTTGGCCCTGAGGTCCCAGCTGACAGGCAGTTGCTTCACCCCGTAAAGCACCATCTCGTCACGAAATTCAAGTTCATGGGTGGGCACCGTCACCTGCAGGCCGTGCACCTGACGGAACAGGCTGGAAAACACAATGCCGAGCTCCATGCGGGCGTAGTGCGCCCCGATGCACTTGTGAAGCCCGTGCCCGAACCCCACATGGTCGCGGGTGCTGCGGTGCACATTGAATTCATCCGGGAGGGTGAAGGCCTCCTCATCGCGGTTGCCAGAGTTGAGCATCACCACCACCCCCTCACCTGCACGGATGGTCTGGCCCCCGACCACCACATCCTCGGTGGCCACCCTGGGGAGCCCTGCATGGTTGACGGTCAGGTAACGCACCAGTTCATCGGTCAGTTTGTCGATCAAAACAGGGCTGGACAGGATGTCCTGCACCTGCTCCGGGTGGTTCAGCAAGGTGAGGGTGCCCAGACCGATCACCTGCACCATGGTGTCGTAGGCGCTCAGCAGGATCAGGGCAGCAAGCCCGACGAGCTCAGCGTGGTTGATTTTGCTGGAACGGGCCGGGTCCTGGATCAGCCGCCCGATCAGGTCGTTTTCAGGGTGCTGTTCTTTCTCGGTGACGATGCGGTCAAAGTACATCATCAGCTCAATCGCTGCGGCTTCCTGCTCTTTGGGGGTGCGGCTGCGGTCCAGAATGGTGTCGGTGCGGTCCTGCACGAAACTGTGGTCCTGGTAGGGCACCCCGAGCAGGTCGCAGATGATCAAGGAGGCCACCGGAAGGGCGAACACCTGAATCAGGTCCACCGGAGGGGTCATCTGCAGCATGCGTTCCACCTGGGCGTCCACAATGGCCTGCATCTTGGGGCGCAGTTCCTCAAGGCGTGCCCCTTTCAGTTCCTGCACGATCACCGAACGCAGGCGGTGGTGGTCCGGGCTGTCCATCAGCAGGAAGTAACCCGGAGGGGGCAGGATGTCGCCAGTCAGGTAACTGGGGAAACCCGGACGCGTGGGGTCGCTGCTGAAGCGGGGATCGGTGAGCACCTGCTTGATGTCATCAAATCGGGTGATGAGCCAGGCGAGGTTCCCTCTGGGCGTGCGGAACTGGGCCACCGGGGCCTCGGCGCGGATGTTGCGGTATTCAGCGGGGGGATCAAAAGGGCAGGGGCGGACACTGGGCATTTCAGGTGTGTTTTTCATGGGGACTCCTTGGTGAAATCAGAAGGGTGGGCTTTCAGGAAAGCTGCTCTGTGATCCAGACGGTCAGGGCATTCAGGGTCGGGTGGTCCCACATCACGGTGGGGTCCACCAGAATCCCAAAACGGTCCTCGATGTCCCCGGTGAGGGTCAGGGCGTACACCGAATCCAGCCCGTACATCGCAAGTGGAGTTTCGGGGTCGAGGTCTTGCGGGGCCTGCGGGATGTACTGCCGGACCTGTTCGGTGAGCCAGTGCTGGATGGACTGCAGGGTGTGGGTTTCGGTGGTCTGGGTCATGGGGTCGCCTCCATTTGTGGGGTTCTGTGCGGGAGATGGATTTGTGTGAGGTCGAAGGTTCTGCTGCTTTCGTGGTTCTGCATCAGGTGTTCAAAAACCTGTTGCGTTTGCGCCTCACTGAGGTGCAGGTGCCGCTTCTGGAATTCGCCCTGCACCCTCTGCAGCATCAGGGACAGCCAGGATTCTCCGAGCAGGGGATGGGAGGGGTTGTGCAGGGAGAGCTGGATGCAACTGCTTGCGGCAAGCAGCACGCTGTACTGTTCAGCCAGCAGGTAGGGGGTGGCCGAGGTGACCCCCCCGAGGTCCTGCGGGTGCAACTGCAGACACTGCTCTCTGAGGGCCCTGAAAGCCTCCTGGAAAAATCCCACCTGTTTTTGCAAATCCGGGTCAGAGAACGTCAGGGGGGTTTCCAGCAGGGAGATCAGGTCATCCTGACCGGAGGCCCCCACCTTCAGTCGGTCAAAAGGAAGGCCTTGCGGGGAAATGCGCAGCTGGAACAGTTCAGGGTGCACCCCGGGCTGCGTCCATCCCCGGCGGGCCAGCGTGGGCAACTGGGGCAGGAGGGCCATCAGGCAGGTGAGTCTGGAGGCATGCCCGAACCCCACAGGCTTGAGGTCCCTCCACAGTTTCTGCAGCATCGCGTAAGGGCCTTCGCGGGTGTAAAAACTGGCCCCGAGGATGCGGGTGAGTTTGAACATGGCGCGGGTGAGCACCCCGGGAACCAGTGCCTTTGTGGCTGCACTGAACAGGCTGCACTGCTCCGGGAGCACCTGCAGGGCTCGGGTGGTGACGGTGGTGAACGCATCACACCACAACAGGTCCAGGTAAACCTCTGCCAGCAGGTTGCGGGTGAGGGGCTGGTCCATCACGGTTTTCCCGTACAGCCTGCGCTCCAGGGCAAAATCGCAGGTGAGGCGCAGCCCGGTGTCCAGCACGCCCACAAACAGGGCAGGCAGAAGGGTGCGGGTCACCTGAAAGCTCTTCAGGGCGGTTTCGATGCCCGTGCCCGGCTGGCCCACCAGATGTTGAGGCAGAACCGGAGTCCTGGTGAAATCCAGCCCTCCAAGCTCGATTCCACGCATCCCGGAAGTCAGGTACCGCCCGTGCCTGTGGAGGGTGGACTCAGGCAGGTCTTGCAGGGGAAGCAGCAAAGGGGTGTGGCTGCGGCTGCCCTGCGCCTCTGAAGTGCGTGCAAAAACCAGCAGCACCTCTGCCCGGTTCAGGCTGGCAATCACCTGTTTGCTGCCCGAAAGGGTCCATTCTTCCAGATCTGCACGGCACTCCGAGCGGGAAACATCGTTGCCGTGGGCAAGTTCATGGTAGAGGCAACCGAGTTTGCGGCCCGAAAGCAGGGTGTCTGCCACCAGATGTTTCTGGGGGTCGGACCCGGAGGTCCACACATTCACACTGGCAATCAGGGAACTTGCGGCCAGGGAGAGGCCCAGGCAGGGATCGCGCCGGAACACCGCCCGCATCAGCTGAGCCAGATCCTGCCAGCGTTCCAGTCGGCCTCCGAACGTCACCGGAACGAATTCTGCGGGGATGTTCAGTGCATGGGCCACACGTTCTGCTGCTTCAGGCAGGTGTCCTGCCTCATCGGCCTGCAGCAGGGCCTGGAAACCGCAAGGGTTCCCGGGGTTTCGGGGATCACCAAACGCCTGTTCCAGACGCTGGATTCTGGTGTGCAGGTCAGGCATGGTGCACCTCTCTGTCTTCCCACCAGAAGGTCTGGTGCCGGGCAAGGTTCTGAAAGACCCGGGGTTCTGGCATGGGCAGCTGTCCTGCACGCTGCAAAATCAGCCCAAGGGCAGCGTGCAGCCAGTCTTCATGTTCACGGATGGAGGGATTGTGCAGCCACAACGCCAGGCAGATGGCAGCAGCGTGGCACTCTTCGAGTTGCATGACCCGCTGGAAAGCCGAAGCAGGTGCAGGTGAGGGAGCAAGGGGTTCCTGCTGCAGATCGGCCCAGAGGGTTCCCCAGAGGTTGCTCAATTCCAGTGCGAGGGAAAAGAGGTCGGGTCCCACCTGCCCCACATGGTGCAGGGCCTCCACCCGGGCCACCAGATCTGGGAGCCTTTGCAGGACTGTGCAACCGGAAGTCAGCAGGCTGAGGTTTCTCCAGGGCAGGGGAGGGAGGTCACCTTGCAGCTTCACAGTGTTTTCCCACACCTGAGCAGGCACAGCGGGGCGTTTCAACCCCCGGACCAGCATCGGCATCTGGTGGATGACATTCTGGCGGTTCACCGTGGTGGACCCGTCAAAAATGCCCACCAGCAGGTGGTCTCGTTCCAGTTTCTCAAACGCACCGACCAGGAAACCCCGCACGCCCATCAGTTCGGCGCAACTCTGGATCACCTCATCGGCCACCGTGGGCACCCAGGCTTTCACCAGACTGCTGGTCAGGCTGAGTTCACCGGGCAGGGTGTGCACGCTGCGGGCTGCGTAACAGCTCACGGCCTGCAGGGCACCGAGCAGGGCAAGGTTCTGTCCCAGGTGGTGCTCCACCATCGGCAACTCCAGCATGGTTTTTCCGTACAGCTGCCGTTCTCCTGCAAAGTGCTGCACCAGACGGATGGCGTGTTCCACTGCACCGAGAGACAGCCCGGCACAGAGGGTGCGGGTGAGCTGCAGGGCTTTCAGCACGGTCTCGAGCCCTTCTCCTTCCCGACCAAGGCGCCGGGCCACGGGAACGGGTGCATGGTGAAAGGCAAGACCGCTGATGTCTGCCCCGCGAATCCCGTGGGTGGGCACTTTCGGCAGGGACTGGCACTGCTGTGGGGTGAGGGTGCTTTTGTCCACGAGCAGCAAACTGAATCCCCGTGTGCCTCCAGTTTCCGAGGTGCGGGCCAGCACGGTGATCTGGTCGCCCCGGGTGGCGTTGTTGATCAGCCATTTGCTGCCCGAAAGCCAGTACTGCTCCTCCTGCAAGCTCGCCCTGAGCGTGTTGGACAGCAGGTCGCTGCCGTGTCCCTGTTCGGTGAGGCCCCAGGACATCACCTGCCCTGCGAGGATGTCACTTGCAAGCTGGTCCTGCTGCTCTGGTGTCCCGGCCACCCAGGTGCACACCGCCCCCAGAAAGGTTTTGCCGTACCCAATGGCCAGCGTCAGGTCTGCACCGGACAGCCTGCGGATGAGCTGCAGCAGGTCCTCGAAAGACTGCAGGCCTCCTCCATGTGCTGCAGGAACAAAGAGCTTCTGGAAGCCTGCCTGCTGAAGCCTTGAAAATGCCTGCTCAGGGAAACGCTCTGCCTGATCGCAGGGCAGGTGCTCTGTGGAGGCTTTCTCCAGCAGGAGGTGCAGTTCAGACCAGGGAGAGGGCAGCATCTGCATCTTCTCCGGTGCGGGCAGGCAGGAAGCCCGTGGATTCGAAATACTTCAGGTAGGTCTGCATCAGGGCCACCCCCATCGGCTCACAGTGGATGCCCGAGCCCTGCAGGGCGTCTTGCAACTGCCCGGTGAGGTACACAGGGGCACTGCCGCTCTCCCCAAGGTCCGGTGAGGGGGCCTGATCCCCGAAAAGCACGAGGTATCTGGCCAGTTCGTTTTCCTCTCCCTGTTGCAGGGCCGAGGTGAGAGACCCATACCACTCCAGGTAATCGGTGTGTTTGAGGGGGTAACCGCAAGCCTGGATCATCTGCACCACGTCATGCCAGTGCACCTGCCTGGGGTTGGTCAGGTGAAAGACCTTGCCGTGGTGCTGTCCTCCCAGGGCAAGGTGGCTGATCACTGCAGCGCACACATCCACCGGAACCATCTCCAGGGTGACATCGAAGTGCATGGCCTTCCCGAGCTGGATGCAGCCTTTGAGCATGGCGTTCAGGAAGGTGTCGGTGGAGGCCTGCCCTCCCTGTTGCGCTCCGGTGATCTGGCCGGGACGGTACACGTTGATGGGGAGTCCCCTTTTGCCTGCCTCGGTGACCAGACGGTCTGCGACCCACTTGGTCTGCTGGTAACCGCCAATCACGCCGAAAGGGTCACTGAGAGGGGCTTCAGGGAAACGCTCCTGACCCTTGCGAACCGGAAAGACGGCCAGGGAGGACACGAAATGCACAGGCTTGATCCGCTGGCGGCAGGCGAGGCGCAGCACCTCCACCGTCCCGAGCACGTTGATGGGCTTCAGGTAGGTGTAGGTCTGGGCGTAGTTGGAGAGGGCACCGTTGTGCACGATCATCTCCACTTCCTCCGCAAGCCGTTCATAGGTGCTGCGACCCAGACCGAAATAGGCCCTGCCGAGGTCTCCGGCCACAGCCAGCACGCGGGTTTCATCCTGAGGCCTCCACAGATCGAAAGACTGCAGGTTCTGCCTGACCCGCTCGAAAGCGTGCTGGTCGCTGTCGGCCCGCACCAGCACGAAAACCCTCGCTTCTGAGCGGTCCAGCAGGGCACGCAGCAGAAAAGCGCCGGTGTACCCGGTGCCCCCGGTGAGCAGCACCGTGCCAGGCAACCCCTGCACGGCAGGTTTCAGGCCCTCGGTGATCTGGATGTCGTCCGGCAAAGTGGATTCCCTGAGCAGCATCTCTGGGGTGACGCTGCGCTCACGCGCCTGGTCCAGCACCTGCTGGCTTCCCGTCCCGAGCCTCAGGGCGATCTCACGGATGGTGGGGGCCTCAAAGAGTTCCCTCAGGCTGATCGCCACCCCGAAAGCCTCCCGGATGCGGGCCGCCATCTGCACTGCGGTCAGGGAGTTTCCTCCCACCGAGAAGAAACTCTCCTCAATCCCGATCTGCTGGGTGCCGAGCAGGTCCTTCCAGATGTGGGCCACCTGCACCTCTTCCGGGGTGGTGGGAGGCTGATGGGTGTTCTGGGGGGTGCCTTCCACGTCCTGCAGGGTCTGGGCTTCCTGCAGCAGGCGTTTGCGGTCCACCTTGCCGTTGGGCAGTTTCGGCAGCTGTCCCACCACCACAAAACGGGAGGGGACCATCGCCTGGGGCAAATTCTGCAGGGCGTAATTCCGCAGGTCCTGACGCAGGGCGGAGGTGGCCGTCAAAGACAGGGGCTGGTTGCTGAATGCATTCCTGAGGTCGTTCATGGTCTGAGCTCCATTGCGTGTGAATCAAGGGGTTCTGCATTTGAAGACACCTTTTGGCTGGGCCCAAACACCGCTTCGAAAGTGTCGAGAGAGCCATCTGCGGACAGCAGCACCTGCACGGTGCGCCCCTGGGCTTCTGCCACAGAGAACAGGGCTTCTGGATCAAGGGCCTGCCAGACTTCATGGGACCAGAGCAGCCGTTCCACTTCCCACAGGGTGGTGTCGGCGGGAAGGGTGTGCAGCAACTCAGCCAGTTTCAGGGGGCGAACCAGCCTGCGGTTGGGAATTCCGGTGATGTGCAGGGCAGCGTCCGGCTTTTGCTGCAAGGCCTGTTCCAGCTGGGTCAGATCCTCATATTTGCAGGAGGTTGTGGTGATGGGCTCACCCGGGGTTTTGCGCAACGTCGCATCGAAGCGGAAAACAGTCAGCTCGTTCTCGAAGTGGCCCCGTTTGAGTTCCAGACGCACATCCCCTGCACCGAGCCCGGAAAGCATGTTCTGGAAGAATCCGGGGGCGAGGCACAGTTCCTGCTCCTCCTGCACCCGGCGTTTGACCTTGCGGGCGATTTCCCCCACTGGGGTGAGCAGGTCTGCCCGGTGACATTCCACCGAAGCGTGGAAGGCTTCCAGCCAGTGCAGGTGGCGCACATCTCCCACAAAGAGGGTCCCGGTGTCTGGCAGCACATCCCAGGCGGCCTGCAGGGCATCTCGCAGGTAGTGTGCAGAGGGAAAATACTGCACCACCGAGTTGAAGACCACGGTGTCCACCTCTCCGGAGGCAAAGCGGCCCAGGGTGCGGGCATCCCCGAGGTGCAGGTTCACTTTCCGGGGGTCCTCTCCGCGCAGTTTCACCCCGAGCAGGGCACGGGTGAGGGCAGACTGGGACACATCCAGGCCCCGGTAGTGCTCAACGTGGGGCAGCATCCCCTGCAGGATCAGGCCCACCCCCACACCCACTTCCAGCATCCGGCGTGGAGAGAGGTTCTGCAGGCGTTGCAGGGTGTGCCCGAGCCATTCCTGCATTTCTCCTTCAGGGATGGGGAGGTCGGTGTAGCTGCTCTTCCAGCCGGAGAAGTCCGGTTCCCGGTCCACCCCGTTTTCGGCGTAGGCGGCTTCCCACACCTCACTCCAGCGGTCCACCACGGCATCTTCCAGTGCAGGCTGAACCTGATGGGCATTCTCGGTGACGAAGGCCAGCAGTTCGAGGCCATTCCCCTGGTCGCTGGCAATGACAGCGACGGACTCCACACCAGGATGACGGGACAGCACGCTTTCCACCTCGTCAGGCTCCACCCGGTGACCCCGGATTTTCACCTGACGGTCCACCCGCCCGGCGAACTCCAGCACCCCATCCTTGCGCCAGCGCACCCGGTCTCCCGTGCGGTACAGCGGGGTGGTGCTGCCAGGTCTGAGCACGAATTTCTCGCGGGTCAGTTCTTCCCGGTTGAGGTAACCGCTGGCCACGCCCTCCCCACCAATCCACAGTTCTCCCGGCACATCTGCGGGAAGTTCCCGGCCCTGGGCGTCCAGCACGTGCACCTGGGTGTTGGCGATGGGGCTGCCGATGGGAATGCTGCTGGACTGCAGGTCTTTCGCACCGAGCTCGTGCACGGTGGACCAGATGGTGGTTTCGGTGGGGCCGTACATGTTGCAGATGCGGGTCCCCTCAAGGGCGTCCATCAGGCGGTGTGCAAGGCCAGAAGGGAATGCTTCCCCACCCACCAGCACGGCGCGGGTGCCCTTCAGGGCCGACAGGGCCTGGGGTTCAGCGACCACTGCAGACAGGAAACTGGGGGTGCTCTGGAACATCGTCACCTGATGGCGATCGCACAGCGCAGCAAAAGAGTGTGGTGCGTCCTTTTCCTGCTGGATCTGCTGCTCCCGCAGTTCGTTCAGGGTGCGCAGGCCTTCCAGGGCCTGATCGGTGGGCACCCCGAAGTCGATCAGGCAGGCCAGTTCATTCACCCCGGCAGCCACCAGTTCCTGCACCAGAGGGGCCACCGAAAGGGCAGACCCGAACAGACCGGAACGCTCGAAGTAGCGGTCCACAGCGAGGTCCAGCACATCTTCCAGGTCTTCTGGGTTCACCCCACCCTGAAAGTCGATGCCCATGCTGGCAAAGAGCTGGCTCCACAGTTCGGTGGAGGTGCGCAGGTAATTCTTGAAGGGTTCCCGGGCAATGCGCCGGGCCTCCTCTGCGTCCTCATGCAAGAAGGTGTGGATCATCAGGGTGACCTTGCCGGGTGTGGTGAAACCGGCTTCCCTGCGGGCCTCCCGGTACGCCTGGATCTTGTCCTGCAGTTCTTGCAGGTCCTGCCCGAGCAGGTGGGTCAGCACATTCACTCCGGCACGACCTGCCCGTCGGAAGGTCTCCACCGCCCCCGAGGAGGTGAACCACACCTCAACGTCTTTCTGCACCGGGGTGGGGTAGATCCTGACTTCAATGTTCTCCCCGCGTCCACTGGTGCGCTGCACGGTTTTTCCGGCCCACAGGGTGCGGAATTCCTCAAGGTGCTGCTCCATGACCTGCTTGCGCGAGGCGTAATTTTCAGGAGCCAGGGCAAAATCATTGGCGTTCCAGCCGGACGCAAAAGCCAGACCCACACGTCCCCCGGAGAGGTTGTCCACCAATGACCACTCTTCAGCGAGGCGCACTGGATCATGCAGGGGGGCCACCACACTGCCCGAGCGCAATTTGACCTGACGGGTGAGGGTGGAAAGGGCCGCCGACATCACGCTGGGGTTGGGGTAAAGGCCCCCGAAATCATGAAAGTGCCGCTCGGGGGTCCAGATCGCTTCGAAGCCGTGGGTGTCGGCAAAGCGGGCAGCTTCCAGCACCAGACGGTAGCCTTCTTGCCGGTCCTCATCACGGGTGGCTGCGGCGAAGAAAAACAGGCTGAATGCAGGGGCCTGCACCCGGGGTTCAGGCGGGGGCAGCAGTCGCTGGATCAACTGCTCTCCAGCAACGACCACATGGGCACCGCAAGTCAGGGGCCACAGCAGTTCCAGCACGGAGATGTCAAAGGAAATGCTGGTGACGGCAAGCAAGGTGTCTGCTTCGGTGCAGCCCACCGTGCCTTGCATCCCGACAAAGAAGTTGGTGACGTTCTCATGGCGCAGGATGGTGCCTTTGGGGAGCCCGGTGGAGCCCGAGGTGTAGATCACGTAGGCGGTGTCCTGGGGGACAGCACGGTCCTGCGGATTGGGCAGGTCTTCTTCTTCTGGAGAGGACAGCAGGTCATGCACCCTGAGCACCTGTTTCACCCGGCCAGAGAGGGCCATCGGGCAGGTCTGGTCGGTCAGCAGGAAGGTCATGCCAGCATCCTGCACGATGAATTCCAGTCGGTTTCTGGGGAAGGAGGGGTCAAGGGGAACATAAGCTGCCCCTGCCTTCAAGATGCCCAGCAGGGCCACCACCATCTCGGTGCTGCGGCGCAGGTACACCCCCACCTTGTGTCCCGGACCTGCCCCCAGAGTGATGAGTTCATGAGCAAGCTGGTTGGCCCTGAGGTTCAGTTCCCGGTAACTGAGCGATTCAAAACGGCTGGTCACCGCCACCCGATCCGGGGTTCTCTCCACCTGCTGCTCGATCAGCCTGTGGATGGTGGTTGTGCGGTCATGGGACACTGCAGTGCTGTTCCACATTTGCAACTGCAGGCGCTCACTGCGGTCCAGCAGATCCAGCTGGTCGATGTGCTGTTCAGGGTCGCGGATCAGGGCCTCCAGGGCAACGCGGTAATACCCGCAGAGCCTGTGGCAGAAATCCTCATCCAGCATCCCCACATTGCAATCCAGCCAGGCCCGGAGTTGCCCCAGGGTGGGGTCCATCAGGAAATTCACGGCCATTGGGAAATCGGTCTCTGCCACACCCATCCCGCCTGCAATCAGCGGGTGTTTGCTGGCGTGCAGGTGGTCATGGAAATCAATGAAATTCAGGTAGCTGTCCAGCTCGAAAGGCGTGTCCAGGTCCCTTTGCATTTCACCGATCGGAAAGCGGCGGTGGGGCCAGGCTTCCTGTTCGAAGTGCTGCACCTCCTCAATGGCCTCCCGGAAAGTCAGATGGCCGGTTTCGATGTGCAGGGGAAGGGTGTTGAGGAACACCCCGAGCACGCTGTCCCCGCCTTCACTTTCCGGTCTGCCGTGCACCACCAGACCCGTGAGCACCCTGCTGCTGGCGCACACCACGCGCAAAACCGCCAGGTGTGCTGCAGCCAGCACGCTTTTCAGGGACCAGCGGTTTTTGCGGGCAAGTTCCTGCAAACCTGCAGCGAGATGTGCAGAGAGGGGAACCTCAAAGGCCTGATGTTTCACCTTCTGCATCTGGCTCACACGGGGCAGCGGGGTGCTTTCTGCACCTGACAGTTTCTCAGACCAGTACGCCCTGGAGGAGGGGTCTTTGAGGGCTTCCCGTTCCAGCCCCACAAAATCCCGGTAGCTGCAGGGAAGCTCGGGCAGCCACAGGTCCTGTCCTTCAAGGCAGGCCTGATAGCGGGTGAGGATTTCGTCCAGCATGGCGGCGTCGCTCCAGCCATCCAGAATCACGTGGTGTTCTACCACCGAGAGTTGAAACCCCCTTTCCGAACGCAGGTGCACGGTGAAATGCATCAGGGGGGCCTGCGTCACATCAAAGACCGAGGTTTTGGCCTGTGCCATCCAGCTTTCCAGGGCCTGTTGCTGCCCCACATCGGTGAGGTCCTGCAGTGAAGGGTCGACATGAATGGGCACCACCACATGCGAATGAACCATCTGCACAGGCACCGAGAAAGAACTCAGGTCAAAACTGCTGCGCAAGATGGGGTGGCGTGCCGTGGTGTCCTGAATGGCCTTTTTCAGGGCTTCCAGGTTCAGGACAGATTTCACCTGCACACTGGTGACCACCCGGTACACCCCGGAATCCGGGGCTTTTTCGGCCTGAAAGAGCATCCCGCGCTGCATGGTGCTGACCGGGTAGGCGTCCTGCAGCCCTTCAGGCAAGCGGGCACGGTCGGCAGCAGAAAGCAGGGCAAATGGGGCAAGGGTTTTCTGCTGCTGGCGTTGCAAGGGCACCACCCGGTCTGCCATCTCCTGCAGGGTGGGATGGGTGAAAAGGTCCCGCAACTCAAAGGTCAGCCCCTGCCTTTCCAGCACACTGCGCAGGCGGATGCTGGTCAAGGAGTCCCCACCCAGCCCAAAAAATGAATCCTGCAAAGCGGGATGAATGCCCAGAACCTGCTCCCAGGCCTGCGCCACCTGTTGCTGGTGTTCGGTGAGAACCTCTGTGGGCCGGGATTCCCTTATCCCCTGCATCGGAAGGGCTTTGCGGTCGATTTTGCCGTTTGACAGCATGGGGAAGTGTTCCAGCGCCATCACCGAGGAGGGCACCATGTAGGCAGGCAGATGCCGGGAGGTGTGATGCAGCAGGTCTGACTCTTCAAGATGCATCCCCTCCTGCAAGGTGACATAAGAGACCAGTCGGGGATTCTGGGCGTCCCTCTGCACCACCGTGAGGGCCTGGGTCACCCCGGGCAGGGACAGCAGCACCGAATCGACTTCTGCGGGTTCAATGCGAAGCCCCCGGATTTTCACCTGGTGGTCGATGCGCCCCAGGTACTCGATGGCCCCATCCTGGCGTCTGCGTCCGAGGTCTCCTGTGCGGTACATCCTCTGCCCCCTGTTCCAGGGGTCTGGCAGGAAACGCTCCCGGGTGAGGTCCTCCCGGTGCAGGTATCCTGTCGCCACCTGCACCCCGGCAAGATAAAGTTCTCCCACCCGTCCAGGTGGAAGTTCCTGCCCGGTGGCGTCCAAGATGTAAATGCGGGTGTTGGACACCGGGAAACCAATGGGCACCCCCCTGGAGGCGTCCTGCGGGGTGCAGGTCCAGGCGGTCACATCAATGGAAGCCTCGGTGGGCCCGTAGAGGTTGTAAAGGCCCACCTGCTGGGAATCAAACTTTTCAAAGAACTGCCCGACGGTTTCTGGCCTGAGCGCCTCCCCACTGCACACCACCCGTTTCAGGTGGGGAAAGGCCATGCTGGCGTTTTCCTGCAGAAAGACATCGAGCATGGGAGGAACAAAATGCAGGGTGGTGATTTTTTCGTGTTGCATCACCTGCGCAAGCCTTCTGGGGTCCCGGTGGGCTGTGGGCTCCAGCACGTGCAGCCGTGCTCCGGTCATCAGGGGCCAGAAGAACTCCCACATCGACACATCAAAAGTGAAGGGGGTTTTCTGCAGCACGCAGTCCTCTTCTGAGAGCAGGTAGGCGTCTTGCATCCACAGCAGGCGGTTCACCAATCCCCGGTGCGGGACCACCACCCCTTTGGGTTTCCCGGTGGACCCGGACGTGTACAGCACATAGGCGGCACTTCCCGGGGTGCTGCGCGGCTCTGGGGTGGCCTCAGGCAGACCGGACAGCAGGTCCTGCACTTTGAAGACCTGCACTGTTTCCGATTGCGGGTTCCAGGCTGCCGTCCCGTCCACCAGCACCCACTTCGCTCCCGCATCGTCCAGCAGGTCCTGCAGGCGGCTTTCCGGAAATTCAGGGTCCAGGGGCAGAAAGGCCGCTCCTGCTTTGAGGGTGGCAACCAGACTGAGCACCATCTCCACCGAACGGGACTGGCAGATGCCCACCAGATCGCCGGGCCGGACCCCCAGGTTCTGCAGGTGGGCGGCGAGTTTGTCGCTTTCCCTTTTCACCTCCTGGTACGTCAGGGAACGGGAAGCCGAGGTCAGGGCGACCTGCGAGGGAGTGCGGGTTGCCTGAGCATCGAGCAGGTCCTGCAAGGGCCTCGACAGGTCATAAGGAACCTGAGTGTCATGCCACGCTTGCAGTTGCTGTTTTTCTTCAGGCAGCAGCAGTTGCAGCGCTGAAATCGGGGTGTGAAGGTCCGCCTGAATCAGGCTGGAAAACACCTGCATCAGGTGCTTCTGGTGGTCCTGCAGAGCGGCAGACGAGTGACGGGCCGGGTTGGCGTCGAAGTACACCTGCAGTTCCGAGGCGTCGCTCTGGCCATAAAACCCGATCAGCAGGTCCTGCACCGGGCCGGAGGACAGGTAGTGGGCCTGCACAGGCACCCCGCCCCACTCCAGTGCATGGTCAAAAGAGACCACATTCACCGTGACGGTGCCCGCCGTGGCGGGTCCGAGCATGCGCTGGAGTTTCTCTCCCCTGAACCTCTGGTGACGCAGCACCTTTCCGAGTTGAATTCCGATCAGTGAAAGCACGTCCTGCACGCTCAAGTCCGGGCTGAGGCTGAGCTGCAAAGGCAGGGTGTTGGTGAGCATCACTGGAGTGGCCATGCTGCTGCGACCCATCCGTGCCGGGAGGGGCAGGGAAAGAACCACATCCGGGTGCCCGGTGATCCGGTACAGGTAAATGGCTGTTGCAGCCAGGGCCACCGCAGACCAGCGGGTTTTCCCCTGCTGCACGAGTTCTCTCAGGTGCTCCAGCTGCTCAGGCGCGCAACGGGTCACCTGCCGCAGAAGCCCTCTGGCCTCCAGAGCAGTGCTCTCTGAGAGAAACACAGGCTCAGGGGGTTCAGAGAATGCCTTTTCCCAGAACTGCTGGTCTTTCTCGGCTGAGCTGGACTGCAGGTACTGCTGTTCTTCCTGCAGAATGTCCTGCAGCCCCACAGCCGCAGATGGTGGTGCTTCCACACCCTGCATGAGGGCCGTGTAGTGCTCAGAAATGCGCTTCCAGTACACGCTCTGACCGAACCCATCCATCAGGATGTGGTGGTAGCGCAGGTAGAACACCCCCCTGTTCCCTGGAAGCTGGAAGAACACCTGACGCAACAACTGGCCCCCCTGTAAGGGCTGCACGGTCCCCAGGTCCTGACGCATCAGGGTGTGCATGTGAGGCACCGCATCCGGGTGGTTGCGCAGGTCGATGCACTCCAGCACCTGCTCTGGTACGGGCATGAGCACCTGTTTCACCTCAGCGTTTCCTGAGGTTTCGAAACGCACCCGCAGGACTTCGGTTTCCTGCAGGGTCAGGCGAATGGCCTGTTCGAGCTGCTCCAGGTTGACCAGTGCAGGAATGTCGAGGTAGGCTGCGCAATTGTATCGGGGAGAATGCGGATCGATGAGTTGTGCGATCCAGACTTCAAACTGTGCTTCAGTCAGGGAAAATGACACCACACCCCCGGAGGGGTCAGCAGAATGAATCATGGTTGTGGGCTCCTTACAAAAAAATAACAGCGTCAGTGTAGCACCCACTTTTTCTCCGTCCCCGTTCAAATGTGCTTTTTGGGGAGATCCCTTATAAGGGCATTGACCTACTGGACAGGCCAGAATCGCAGGCCCCAGGAAAACGCAAAGAAAACCAAATGTCCTGCTGGCCGAAGAAAACGTTACAGATGGCCTGTAGGGGATTTCCCGGCGTGGGCTTTTCCCCTGTGATCATTTCGGTTGCTGAGAAGTTGTGGCCTGTGATACCACAGGGTACGAAGGATTCACCCATCTGGATCAGAAAGAGAGAATTTCTCGATTTGAAGGGATCTTTTTGCCTTCTGGCCCTGCAAGCACCCGCTCCAGAGGGCCATTCACGGACGTTTCAAATCCATTTATGACCCATGCAGACCACACAGGGCCTGCATGTTGGGGGTTTCATGCGCAAATACTACACATCAGAATCGGTGTCCGAAGGGCACCCGGACAAACTGGCAGACCTGATCAGTGACAGCATCCTCGATGAGTTCCTGCGTCAGGAGCCCACCGCCCGCGTTGCCGTCGAAACTTTAGTCACCACGGGCCTTGCTGTCGTCGCTGGGGAAGTCACCGCCCAGAACGCCTATGTCGATGTGCAAAACGTGGTGCGCAAAGCTGTGCGCAGTGTGGGTTACACCCGAGCCCACTACGGCTTTGACGCCGATTACTCTGCGGTGATGTCCACCCTCCACGAGCAGAGCCCGGACATCGCAGGTGGGGTGAATGACTCCGAAGAGTGGCGCCACATGAGTGAGGAAGACCGCTCGAAGCCCGAGAACCGCTTCAGCATGATTGGTGCGGGAGACCAGGGCCTGATGTTCGGGTATGCCACCAACGAGACCCCGGAACTGATGCCCCTGCCGATCACCCTGGCCCACGGGTTGACCCGCCGGATTGCCCAGATCCGCAAGGAAGGGGTGCTGGATTACCTGAGACCGGACGCCAAAGCACAGGTCACCGTGGTGCGGGAGAAGGACGACCTGTGGGTGGACACGGTGGTCATTTCCACCCAGCACAACGAGAAAGTGGAACAGGAGCAGATCAAAAAGGACATGGAAGCCCTGGTGATCCGCCATGTGATCCCCGAGGCTTATTTGCGCCCTGAAACGAAGTATTTCATCAACCCCTCCGGGAAGTTCGTGATTGGTGGTCCTCACGGAGACACTGGGCTGACTGGAAGGAAGATCATTGTGGACACCTACGGGGGTGCGGTGCCTCACGGTGGGGGTGCCTTCTCTGGGAAAGACCCGACGAAGGTGGACCGGAGTGCGGCGTACTACGCCCGGTACATCGCCAAGAACATTGTGGCTGCGGGTCTGGCAGACAAAGCCCTGGTGGAGGTGTCTTACGCGATTGGCCGTGCGAACCCAGTGTCGATGCGGGTGGACACGTATGGCACCGGAAAGATCAAGGACGGCCAGATCACGGAACTGGTGAAAAAGCACTTTGATGCGCGTCCTCAAGCCATCATTGCGGAACTGGACCTGAGGCGTCCGATTTACGCCCAGACCGCAGCTTACGGTCACTTTGGCCGTCCCGAGTTCCCCTGGGAGAAAACCGATAGGGCGGAACTGCTTAAAGCAGAGGCGTTTCAGGCCGCTGGCGTCTGAAAAAAAACTGGTGCGTGACGTGCAAGGCCTGTCATGCGGACAGGCCAGTAAGAAAAATGGCGCATGAAAAGCAGGGGGGTGGGCCGTTAGGCTGTTGCTCTGAAAGGACAACATGAAACAGGCCGCACCTGCAGACGCCCTGCACATCGCAGCGCTGATGAACCAGAGCCGGAAGGGCTGGGACGCTTTTGTTCCCGTCAAACCCGAGGAAGTCGAGTACAACCTGAAATCTGAAGAGGCCGAGATCTTCCTGCATGGGCAGGAGGCCCTGCTGGAGGTGTACCACCATGAGAATGCAGACCGGGTGATTTGCGTGTACCCCTACCGCCACCCGGAAGCACCTGAAACCCTGGAAGACGACCTGCTCGTCTTTGCGAAGGAACTCTGTGCATCACGGGGCCTGCCGCTGGAAATGGGGTTGCCCCACACCCGTGAAAGGGAAGCAGAACGCCTCAGACAGCATGGCCTGTCCTACACCCGCACGTTCTACCGCATGGTGCTGGAAGGAGAGGCCCTGGCAAAAATTCAGCCCCCTGTGCTGCAAACAGGGCAGGGGTTCCGCCGCATCACCCCTCTGGAACTGACCGAAATGCACAACGACGCATTCCAGAACCACTTCGGCTTTTATCCGATGGGGGTGCAGCAGGTGGAGAACTGGTTCGGGGAGCATGATTTTCACCCCGATGATGCCCAGGCCCTCTGTGTGAACGGCAAACCCGTGGCATTTTTCGCCATCAGCAAACAGGACGATGGAGGACACGTGTACCTGCTGGGCACCTTGCAAGAAAGCCAGAAGCAGGGTTACGGAGGCCTCACACTCAGGCAGGGGTGCGCTCTTCTGAAAGCCAGAGGGGTGGAAAAGGTGAATCTGGCGGTGGATGCCGAAAACAGCCACGCCCTGGAGTTCTACCGCCGGGTGGGGTTTGAAGAGCGCTTCCAGAACCTGCGTTACCGCTGGTCTGGCTGAAAAAAGCCCCCGAACAGTTTTCTGTTCGGGGCTTTGTTTGTTTGAAAAGTCAGTCTGCAATGGCTGCGAGGGGTGCCTTGCTGCGCCTGGACACCCACATCCAGAACACCGCAAGCAACAGCAGCACTGCAGAGCAGGACAGGAAAATCACCGTGAGTTGCAACCGGTCCGCGAAACCGCTGATCAAGAGCAAGGTCAGGGGCATCCCGGACATCTGCACCGAGAACACCATCCCGAAGACCCGTCCAAGCTGCTCACGAGGGGTTTCCACCTGCAGCAGGTACACCATGCCGCTTGAGGTGAAACTCATGCCTGCACCGAACAGGAAGGCCACCCCCCACATCATCCACAACGCAGGAGAGAAGGACAGGGCAGCGTAGCACAGGCCGTAAATGACCAGGCCTGCACCCACTGCAGGCACGGCTTTGAAACGGTTTCCAAGTGCGGTGATGCTCAGGCTTCCCAGCAGCATCCCCACCGACATCACCGTCATGAACACCCCGAAACCCGCTGCCCCTGTGCCGGTGCCCTGAAAGATCTTGGGCAACATCATGTTGAGGGGAGCCATTGCGGCCATGGTCACGAAGCCCAGGAGGGGCATGTGCTTCATCAGGGGGTGGGTGGAGAGGGTGCGCCAGCCCTCCTTGAAGTCTGCCAGGAAGGTGTTCTGCTGAACGTCTTTGCGCGGTTGTGGGATTTCGACCAGCATGTACATCAGGCCCATCACCAGGAAGCTGATGGCGTCAATGAGCAGGCTGGGACCCGCCCCAAGCTGACTCACCAGCACCCCGGCCACGGCGTAACCTCCGATCCCGACCACCTGACTGGTGGCCCCCAGGATGCCGTTGGCCCTGGCAAGGTCCTCTTCGGGAACCAGGGAAGGCAGCAGGGCCTCGGTTGCGGGCGTGTAGAAGATGCTGATCAGGCCGTTTAAAAAGGACACCGCGTAAATCAGGCCCACCTGCACGTCTCCGTGGGTGGCAAGGTACCACACCACCATCATCAGCATAAAACGCAGCAGGTCTCCCACAATCAGGGGGATGCGCAGGGAAATGCGGTCCACCAGGGTGCCTGCGAAAGGGCCGAGCAGGTTGGGCACCATGGACAGGGCCAGGGTCAGCCCGGTGGCTCCAGCAGACTGGGTGATCTCAAGGGTCACAAACGACAGGGCAATGCCTGAAATGATGCTGCCCAGGCTCGACTGTGTGCTTCCCAGCAGGTAAATCACAAAATTGCTGTTCCACAGTTTCTTTGCCGCCCTGGGCTGTCCGGTCATGAACATGGTAAGGACCTCCTGCACATAAGGTGCCCCACAGGCAGGGACATCCCGGAGACACCCGGTCCAGCAAAATCAGAGAAACCCCTGACCCCGGAAGAGCACCTTCCGGCAAAACCTGCACAAACACGCACAGTCCTGCCCTGTCTCCGGGATGTCCCTGAGGCCTGACTACCATGACCTCAGAACGAAAGGAACGGACAGAAGGCCGAAACGGACGTTCAGCAGAAATCCCCACACCGAGGTCAGAAGAGATGAAGAGAGACAGCAATGCACCTTCCGTGAACCTGGGCTTCGACCTGCAGGATCTGGACCTGGAAGACATCCGCATCCTGACCGTGGACGAGGCGTACCTGATGCCCGAAATGGGTGCAAGTCAGGCAGGGTTCTGGAACTGCTGCAGTGTGGTGCTCGACCCATCCCTCCCTGCCCGGAGTGAAAGGCCACTGCACCGGAAGGAGGGGAAGGATTTCAGAGGAGACAGAGACACCCGAGCTCACGCTGCAAGACCTTGAGCTGGGCGAGGTGGATTTCACCCCTGAAAAGCCACTTCATCCTCCACCTGAGCGGGAAGCCAGCCTCAGCCTGAACAGTTGCAGCGCCATTGCGCCCACTGTTCGCTGATCAGGTCCCTGCCGTTCAGACGTTCAAAAAAGGAGGAGCACCATGCATCAGGACAGGCCACTGGACGACCTGGACCTCCGCGACCTTGACCTCAGTGAGGTGGAGGTGGAGAGCGAGGATGACACCTACGCCCTTCCGGAAGCCGGAGCCAGCGTCAGCTGGAACAGTTGCAGCAGCATCAGACCCAAATAAGCCCACATTTCCAGTCCAAGGAGAACGAACATGAGCCATGACAAAAAGCAAGAAGAACTGAACATCCAGGACCTCGACCTCAATGAAGTGGAAGTCACCACCGAAGATGACTCCTACGCCCTTCCTGAAGCTGGTGCCAGCATCGGTTACAACAGCTGCTCCAGCGTCAAAGTCAGCAAATAAACCCTCATTTCCAGTCCAAGGAGAACGAACATGAGCCATGACAAAAAGCAAGAAGAACTGAACATCCAGGACCTCGACCTCAATGAAGTGGAAGTCACCACCGAAGATGACTCCTACGCCCTCCCTGAAGCTGGTGCCAGCATCGGTTACAACAGCTGCAGCAGCGTTAAACCTGCCGCCAAGTAAATTTCAATTCCCATCCAAGGAGAACGAACATGTCCCACGAGAAAAAGCAAGAAGAGCTGAACATCCAGGACCTCGACCTTAACGAAGTGGAAGTCACCACCGAAGACGACTCCTACGCTCTGCCTGAAGCTGGTGCCAGCATCGGTTACAACAGCTGCTCCAGCGTCAAACTCAAGTAAGCCCTCATTCCAAAAAGGAGAACCAACATGTCACACGAGAAAAAGCAAGAAGAGCTGAACATTCAGGACCTCGACCTCAATGAAGTGGAAGTCACCACCGAAGACGACTCCTACGCTCTGCCCGAGGCGGGTGCCAGCATCGGCTACAACAGCTGCAGCAGCGTCAAACCCAAGTAAGCTGCTTCGATCCTGACTTCGATCTGGCCCAGGTGAAGCGCACTGTTTCACCCGGGCCAGTTTCACTGCGTTCCCTGCTCAAGGAGCCTCCCATGCCGGTTCTGAACCCTGACCTCCAGACCAAGCTGTACCGAAACGGTCCCCACCTGTATTTTTGTGCTGGTCTTGCACAACACGAGAACACTTTTACGGCCCTCGCTGACCTGCTGGGCAGAGATTTTGATGCTTCACCCGTTTCCGGGCACCCGTTTCTGGATACCCTTGTGGAAGAACTGCAGGGCCTGCAATCCGGCCTCTGGCGCATTCAGCTTCCTGATCTGCACCTTGAGCACCTTCCTTTGCATGTTGCCGGGTTCAACAGCAGACCGCTGGACCTCGAAACCCCCCAGTTTGAACGCCATGCTCACAGTTGCCGCAACAGTGAAGTGGATGACACCCTGCTGAAAATGCTGCTCAGGGCAGAGCGCTGGCCTGTGGAGGCCATGCCTGTTTTTGCAACGGCCATTTCTTTGCAGGGACAGACGGATTTCGGCATTGGACGGGGGAGCACGGCAAAAAGTGCCAGAACATCTGCGTTGCTCGAAGCTCTGGAGCGCCGCAGTGCCGTCTTTCAGGGACGCCATCACGTGACCAGAGCACGTCCTGAGGATCTGCCTGGACGTCATCTTGGCCGGGAGATGCTGACCCAGCTGGACCATGAACCTGAATTCAGCACAGCCACCGACTGGGTGGAGGGGTGGTCTTTGCGCCACCAGCAGCGGATTTTCATTCCGGCCCGGGAAGTCTTCATGGGGTACCACAGAGATGAGGGCATCCTCAACGCCTCATCGAGTGGCTGTGCTCTGGGATCAAGCCTGGAAGAGGCACTGCTGCATGGGCTGTTTGAACTGATTGAACGGGACGCTTTTCTGTTGAACTGGTACAGCCGCAGCCCTGTTGCTTCCCTGGACCTCACCCTGTGCATGGACAGTGAGGTGCAAGGGATGCTGCTGGTTGCAGGAGACCTCGGTTATCAGGTCCAGGCGTTTGACACCACCACGGAAAATGGGGTGCCTGCCGTGTGGGTGATGGCAAAAGGAAAGGGCGAGGGGCAGATTCACAGTTTCAGCAGCCTGGGCGCGCACATGGACCCACTGCGTGCTCTGAGGGGTGCCCTGCAGGAACTGCTGGTGTCCCTGGAACTTTACCCCCCATCTTTTGACCCCACACGGGCGAAGCTGCTGCTGGACCACCCAGAGCAGGTGGAATCTGGTTTTGACCACTTCCTGTTTTATGCCCATTTTGAGAGCCAGAAGTGGCTGGATTTCCTGCCAGACCCTCCTCATCCTGAGGCCCTGCGGCATTTTCTGGACAGAAGAAACCACTGGAAGGGTGCGGATGTGGTGCAGAAATTGACCCTGCTTCTGCAGACCCTCCTTGACCACCATCCAGATGTTGCTTTTGTGGACCTGACCACCCCTGGCCTGAGTGCTCTGGGACTCTGTGCTGTGCGGGCGGTGGTCCCGGGCCTGCTTCCCATGACCTTTGGTTTTTCGCAACAGAGGACCCGGAACAATCCCAGATTGCAAGCTGCCCTGCAGCGAAACCGCACCAGACTCCCCGAAGCCCCCCATCCCTTCCCATGAGAGGTAGACCATGACCCACACTTTGCCTGTGAACCCCACAACCTCCTTTCACTGGGAGGTGACCCCCTTCACCACCTGGCGGGTGAACAGCCTGCCTGCCAGCCTGCACCGCCTGTTGCGCTTCCCCCGCACCCTGCAGACCCTTGAGAAGGTCAAAGCGCAGTCTGAACAGCTCACAGCAGCCATGACCGCCGAGGCGGAACGGATGACTGAAGACGTGCAGCAGGCAGGAGAGCACCAGGAGTTGCGCCGGGCCCTCATCAATGCCCGCAGGCAACTGCACCAGGGGCTTCCTCCGAAAACCAGAGACCTGGAGGTGTTGCAGGCCCAGTGGGACGCTGAGCGGGTCCAGAGCCTGATGCATCTGGTGGAACGTTTCCGCGCAATGGATGCCCTCAGGCAGGCCCTCCCTGACCTGCTGTTTGAGGAGTACCGGGATTGTCAGCGTCAGGTGAAAGGGCTGGTTTCACAACATCCTGATTTTGCTGCTTCACTGGATTGTGCGGTCCCTGAGGTTGCAGAAACCCTGGAGGCCTACCTGCAGGCCCCACCCAGCCAGACTTTGCAGGAGTGGCGCAAGTTTGAACTCACCCTCACCACCTACCTGACCCGGGCGGCCTTCAAGACCAGTCCGCTGGGTCGCCTGACCTACACGGCCCTGGTGGATTTGCAAGAAAGCCACAGGGGAGAGCACCCTGAATGGCGACAGGTGCGCTCCAGGGTGCAACTGCAGGGCTCGCTCCTCAGGAAACTCTTCTTGCATGTCACGGCCCACGCGGCCTTCGCCGGGCACCAGCGTTACGCTTTCAACCCGGATGTGCGGGAAGAGAGCGGCGTTTGGAAAGTCTACGTTCGCCGGGTGCTGTCCACCGAGAGCGTGCAGGACACCACCATCGTGATGCCAGCAAAGCCTGCCCTGCAGCACCTGAGAAATGCCATGCAGGACCGGCCCTTCTGGCGCCTGACCGAACTTCAGGCCTTGCTGGGTCTGGAAAATCCTGCTCCACTGCACGGGCTCAGAGAGCAGGGGTTGCTGGTCCCTGAAATCCAGTATGCCGATGACCTGAGAGATCCAGTGTCCAACCTGATTTCTTTCGTGGACCGCTCAGCAGACCCTCTGAAAGCTCCTGTTCTGGAACAGTTGCACAGTGTGCAGAAGGTTCTGGAAGCTTACCCGGGGGCCGCAGCACCTGAAAGGCGCTTTCTCAGGGGAGGGCTTGTGAAGGCACTGCAGAATGTTTTTACTTTGCTGGAGGTGCAGGAGCCTTTCTCTGCACAACGCCTGCTCTATGAGAACTCGGCAGCTGAACTTCAGCTTTCTGATGGTTTCAGGTCCCTTCCAGAAGAGGACCTGCGGCGCACTGCAGAACTGGTTTCCCTGTTTGGGTCCCATCAGGACCGTCAACTGGAACTGGAGAAGGCTTTTGTGGCCCGTTATGGTCCTGCAGGGGTGTGCACGGACCCCGAGGCTTTCTTGCTGAAAGGGACTGCGGCCCAGTCTGGCACTTCTGAGCTGGAGGTGATTGATGGGCTGCTGCAGGACCTGCAGAACCAGCGCCTGGCGTTCCTTTCCACCCTCCGGGAAGCCATTCAGCAGTCTGAAGGTCTGGATGTGGAGGTCAAGCCTGAATGGATTCCTGCTTCCCCACTTGCTGCTCCGCTGGAACTCTGCCTGCAGCACACAGGCATTGGAACACTGGTGCTCAACAGTGTGCTGTACGGTCAGCACAACGCCCTGAGCCGGGTGTGGCCGCTGCTGGAAGGGAGCAGCACCTTCCAGCGGTTCCTGAAAAGCCAGCAACAGAGGGAGGTCACCCGCGCGCAACTGGTGGTCTCCAGTTTCAACAGCATGAACCAGTTCCCGACCCTCTTCGAGGTGGCCCTGAAGTCTCCCGGGTCTGCCCCTGCCTGCCAGACCCTGCGCGAAGTGCGCCTCACGGAACTGGTGCTCAGGCATGACCCGACCACCCACAGCCTAAAACTCGAGACCCCCTCTGGAGAGGCCATCGAACCTGTATATGTCGGCAGCTACACCCCCCTGTTGATGACCACCATCGACCGGGGCATGGTGGGGCTCTCTCAGGGCACCTCTGCCCATTTTTCCCTGGTGGAGATGCTGGAGGCCCTTTCCCCTGAACTGCAGGCAGAAGAAGAGCGTTTCTACCCCCGCATTGTGCTGGGGCAGGTGGTGCTTTCCCGCAGAACCTGGGTGATGGGAGGTGCAGCTCACCTGCGCAGGCAGAAGAACGAAACCGATCTGGCCTACTGGCAAAGGCTGCTGGACTTCTGGCAGGACAGTGGGCTTCCCAGGTCCTTCTTTGCCGTGCCCACCACCCGGGGGCTTCGCCTGCAGGGCTCCGACCACAGCCCGTACAAACCGCAGTTTTTTGACCTGGAGGGGTTCTGGTGCCTGCGCAGTTTCGAGAAGTGGATTTCGGAAGTGCCGGGCCAGTGGTGGGTGCAAGAAACCCTGCCCGACCCCACAGACGCCTTTGTTCACCACCAGCAAGACAGGCACGTCAGTGAAGTCTGCGTGCGCCTCCACCCCCACAAGGAGAAGAGAGATGCTTGAAACCCTGTTCCCCCACGACCACAGAGACCACTGGCGCACCCTCAGGGTGGTTCACCATGCTCCAGACAAGGACCTCCTGATGCTGGGCCTGTACAGTGCTCTGCACCAGCTGAAAGCAGAAGGCCTGCTGGACGGCTTCTACCTGCAACGCCACTGGCTGAACGGCCCGCAGGTTCAGGTGCATGTCAGGCCCTTCCCTGGTCAGGAAGAACAGGTCCGTGAGCGCCTGATCACCCACGCCTCCACGCTGGTGGAACAGGGAAGCCCCCTGGAACTCGATGAGACCACCTACCTGAAAAAGTACGCCCAGACGGCAGCGGCAGAACTGGTCACCGATCCTTTGCTGCCGCTTTACCCCAGTGGGACGGTGCTGTGGGGACCCCTCCTGATGCGGGAACGCATGTTCGGAGGGGAGTTCAATGCCAGGGTGGCCCGGTCCTTTTTTGCCAGCACCCAGTCGGTGCTGGAAGTGGCATTGCAACCAGAAGTCGCTTCACGGGGCAAACTGATGCAGTTCGCCCGGTGGATGTTCGGGTTTGCCGGGGCTTTCCGGGGGCTCGGGGAGGACCAGTACTGCAGCACCACCAGTGTGGCCCTCAGTTTCCGCTCCCACGCCGAGGCCTACTACCACAACGGCGGAAATGCCCTGCGGTCCCAGTTTGAAGCCAAGTACACTGCCTGCCAGGACGTGCTGCAAAAAGCCTACCAGGAGGCCACCACGGACCCGGCGCCGGATTTGCGCTGGCTGATCCAGAACCTGCGCAGTGCCTACCAGTGGCTGTTCCAGGCCCGACTGACCGGGGAAATGGTGATGCCCACCCTGCAGGATTACGAGGGCCTGAAACCCCAGGTGGCCGAGGGGGCAGAGTTTCGCGAGTACTCCTTCAGCCCCGGACACCAGGAACTTGCCGACCCGGACAGCGAACTTTCCAGACTCCTGAGGGAACCCGAGGTGGAGGTGCGCAGGCTGCTGATCAACCTGCTCTACAACCACCTGGTGACCGCTGGGGCCAGACCGCTGGACCGCTTTTTCCTGTGCGAAATGGTGGCCCGCACCATCGAAGAGGCCCACCGGGGGCAGGACATCGTGTACCCCAGGCCCCGACCTGTTGCCGCTGAAATGAGGTGATGTTGTGACCCAGATCCCGTCTTACAAGGCCTTTCACCCGCTGACCTGCTACACGCTGGGAAGGCCCCCCCAGATTCCTCCTGTTGCCGCCACCCCCAGACAGGAGGCCCCCGGGCAATTCCTGCCTCTGGTGCAGGAAAACTCCAGAATGACCCTGCTGGAAGCCTTAAGTGAACGCCGCAGCCAGCGCAGTTTCAGCGGACAGGCGTTGCCCCTCAGGGAAGTCAGCGGGTGGCTCAGGGCCAGCCTCGGTGAGGTTGGGGATGGCCTGCGCGCCTACCCTTCTGCCGGAGCCCTGTACCCCAACCACAGTTATCTGGTCCCCCTGCAGGTCTCGGACCTGAACTCCGGGGTGTACCGTTACCAGCCTGAACACCACGCCCTGAAACTCGTCTCAGGGGACACCTCCCTGCTGGGTCAGGCCCTGCATTTTGCCAGTGAACCGGACCTTGAAAAGGCCAGTGCGGTGCTTTTCATCACCTCCCGTTTTGAGGAGGCGGCCCGCAAGTACGGAGAGAGGGCGTACCGCTTTGCCCTGCAGGAATCCGGTCACATGATGCAGAACCTGCTGCTGGTGGCCCAGTCTCTGGGCTGGTCAGCACTGCCCCTCGGAAGTTACCTGGATGACCTCACCCACTCGCTTTTGTGCCTGCCCGAAGAAGAACAGATTGTTTATGCCGTCGCGGTGGGCCTCCCTGGCCTCCAGAAACTGAACCCTGAACGGGATGCGAAGCTGCTCTCCCGCCTGCACCCGCAAAGCCAGTGGCTGCAATGGCGGCTTTACACCGACGAGCCCCTGCAAGCCCTGCAGCAACTGCGCGAGGAGAGCATGAAACCGTTGCAGCTCAGCGAGGAGATCCGGGGGTTCTGGTACATGCTGAAATCCGACGGTGCCCTGCACGCCCGACTGCGGGTGGAGATGGTGGATGAAAGCCTCACCCCCCACCTGCAGCAGTACCTCGAAGAGCAGTTCCAGCACATGCTGGATTCGGGTGCCCTGCGGGAAGTGGTGCCGGGCGTGTACGAACCCGAGGCCGGACTGTTCGGAGGGGATGAGGCCATGCAGGTCACCCACCGCCTGTTTGAAACCGACAGTGAACTGGCCCTCACCCTCAGCCGTCACCCTTCCGGGGAAAGGCACCTGGTGTCGCACATCTGGCTGGAACTGATGCTGAGGTCCATTCACCTCGATCCCTTTGAGCGCTGGGACGTGTGGCGCAGGGTGCGTTCGGTGCGGCCCGGATACCACGAGAAATGGGAGGCGGCACTGAACCGCATGCGCTCCATCATGGAGCATGTGCTGACCACAGAAAGCCGCGATCTCCGGGAGAAACTGATCTCCTGCGTCCCTGAAGGGCACACCCACCTGGAAACCCTGGACCACTGGGCAGGGCGCATGATGGCCCTCAACCAGCAGGGGATGCTGGAACGGGGCCTCCGGGAAATTGCTGCGGTGTGCGTGATCTTCCACTGGAACCGCATGATGTTCGGACCTGCGGAGCAACCGTTTCTGGCCTACCTGCGTTACACCCTCAGCAAACCCCGATAGGAGAAAAGCATGTACCCCAAACTGCGCAACGACATCTATCTGGCCCCTGTGAACGCCCAGCAGATGCTGGTGGCTGTCGATGGTCGGGGGCACCACATGGAAGGCCAGTCGATCTACGCCCTCACCGAACGCCTGCTGCCCTTTTTAAACGGCAAACACCACCTGCAGGACCTCACCCGCAACCTGCCCGAAGACAAGGCCCGTGCTGTCACCGGCCTGATAGAAGGGCTGCACAGGCTGGGTGCCGTGCGTGACCACACGGCCAACCGGGAGGTGCACCTCGATGAAGCGAGCCAGGTCCTGTATGCCCGCCCCCTGGCCTTTCTGGAAACCCTCACTGAAGGGGCCTATCAGGCCTTCGAGCGCTTCCAGAACAGCCGCATGGTGATTGTGGGCGCAGGCTCTGCGGTGCGCACCCTGGCCCCCGCCCTGTGGGAAAGCGGCCTCAGGCACGGCACGGTGGTTTCCTCCGTGCAGCCCCTGGAAGCCCTGCAGCACAAATGGCGTGCCCATGCTGCGCGGGACCCACAAAGCCGCTGGACCTTCACAGACCAGCTTCCAGAAACCCCGGCAGATCTGGTGGTGGTGATTGGCACCCCTGAAGAGATTCACGCCCGACTGCAAGACCCTGCAATCCTGCAGAGCCGTGTGCTCCCCCTGGCCCTCACCCGTGACTTTGCGGTGCTGGGACCCGTAGAGGTCCACTGGCAACAGGTGCTTTCCCAGATTGAGTGGGAGCCTGCCCTTCCCGACACCAGCACCGCATACAGCGTGATGGGGGCCAGGGCTGCCCTGGAAGCCTTCAGGCTCCTCTGTGGCCTTCCGTCGGTCACGGAAACACAACTCCTGAGGATCTGCACCCGCACCCTCACCGACAGCACCCATCCCCTCGAAATCAGGGAATTGAAGGATGCCGTGGACCCCTTCAGTGGCCTGCTGTCCTCGGTGGATGAAGAGAACCTGCTGCAACTCCCGGTGAAACTTCTGCGGGTGCACTCCAGCAAAGGGGACACGCTGCTCTCGGTGGAAAGAACAGTGGAAAAAGCCCGCACCTCAGGCATCCTCGCAGGACTCGCCCACACCCTGCCAGAGCGTCAAGGCTGGCAACGGGCCTGGGGCAGAACAGCCGAAGAAATGCAGGGCATGGGGGTTCTTCTGTGGGCAGAAGAGCAAGCAGGAGAATCCACCCTGTGGGAAGACGCTGCAGAGCACCTCAGCAAAAACGCTTCCCTGTACTGGAAAACCCTGAAGATGCGCCATCACCTGCAACCGGTCATCTTTGTGCAGTCTGTGCAGGATTTACGGGTGGTGGAGGTCAGGCACGGCAATCACCTGCTGGGGCGTGCTGCAGGTGTCACGGGAGAGAATGCGCTGGAAATGGCCCTCCTGCGTGCCCTTGGGCAGGTGCAGAGTGAATCCAGCGACCCTGTTGCTCCCCCTTTGCCTGAAGGGGTGAACTGGCAGGATGTGCTGAAAGGCATTGATGTGCAGGTCGAGCATGCGCCCCACTTGCGTGGCCTCCAGACGGATGGCGGGTTTGTCGGGTGGGTGAAGGTGCAATGATCCTGACCCAGAGGGCTCCCAGGGTCATCAGTGGAGGAGGGTACGCCTTGCTGGCTCCAGAGGGGCAGGATGTGAAGGATGGCCTGCAACACCTGCTGGAAAACAGTGGTCATCCAGTGCATCTGTATCCCCATGACCTGCAGACCTGCCCCCTGCAGGACCACCTGATTGAAACGGCTGGCCTGCACCTGCAGGACCACAACATCACTGATGCCCTGCTGATCCACCTGCAAACAGGCCAGATGGAGCGGATTCCTCTGGCGAAGACCACCATGCCCTGTGACCTGAAGCTGGACCTCCAGAAATCCGTTGCCCGTTCGGGCCTCCCTGATTTGCGCTGGGACCGACTGATCAGCCCACTGGGACCCCTGCTTGGAGTCAATGCTGAAAAAGAGCTCTCCATTGCCACCGCGCAGCTGGCCAGCAAGGCCGCAGGCCAGCGGGTCTATGGGGTGGGCCGGGCAGACCGAATTCAGGCCTCCAGAACCATTGCTGCACTTGAGGCGCTGGAGCGTCTGGGCGGTCTTTTCCCTGATCCATCAAGACAGCGGATGCACGCCTCTATGGGTGACCTGCCCGGGCAGGTGCTTGATCCCAGAAGCCTCCACCTGTACTTCCCTTTGCAGCACCAGCAGCGGGATTTCCCTTGCAAGCCTTTTGAAGAAGACCAGCCTCGCACCTGGGTTTGTGGCCTCAATCTGAAAACCCTTCAACCTGTCTGGATTGAAGAAAGCCTGGTGTATTACGGCCCCATGCCTGATCCACTGGTCCTCAACACCTCCAGTGGATGTGCGCTGGGGCAGAGTCTGGAAGAGGCCACCCTTCATGCTTTTCTGGAACTTGCAGAGCGGGATGCCGCCATGCGCTGGTGGCAGGGGACCCACAAAGCCCCGCTGTGGCCCACTCCCTTTGAGGATGACGTTCTGGAGGTGCTGGGGAACCTTTTTGATCTGGAATATCAGGTTCAGGCCCATGACCTGACCACGGATCTGGGGCTGCCCGTGTGTCTGCTGGTGGCCACCCAAAAAGAATGGGACGGCCTTCATCCAGCGACCCTGTGTGCCACGGCTGCCCATCTGGACCCCCGAATGGCCCTGCTGAAAGCTGTCCAGGAAATCCGGGGGATGGCCCAGAAGCTCACCCCGCAACAGCTTGAGAAAGCAGCCCTGTTGCAGCAACACCCAGAACAGGTGCTGACCCTGGAAGACCACCTGCTGGCCTACGCCCTCCCTGCTGCCCGTGATGCCATCGCCTCAAAGCTTTCGGGTGAATTGGGACTTCAAAGGGACGCCTGGGTGGTGCCAGATCTTCAGGCTTTGCTGCAGCACACCCTTGACCACTGTGAGCTCCATGTGGTGCAGCAGGACCATCCCGTGCTGAGGGAGCAGGGCCTCTTTTGCGTGAGGGTCATCTCTCCACAGTTGCTCCCCATCACTTACGGGCACCCCTACCAGCGGGTTCCAGCATCTCAAGCCCCCACAGCAGACCCGCATCCTTTCACCTGAGAGGTGGACCATGAAAGCAGCGACCCTGAACTACAAGAACACCTACCTGAAAAGCACCGCACCCAGAGGGGAATTCCCTCCAGCTCTGCCGCTCTTTGTGCCTCCGGGAACCCGCGAAATCATCCTGCCAGACCCGATGCTGGACACTGACCTGCCTCTCGGTCATGTGGCCCAGGCTTCTGCTGCAGACCACCTGAGCCTGCAGGACATCTCCAACCTGGCCCACTACACCCTCGGACTGTCCAGGTATGAACCCGGAGAGCTGTACCTGTACCACAGGCCTGCCCCCTCTCCGCGCTGCAAACACGCCACAGAACTCTGGTATTTCACATTGCAGGACGCAGCGCTTCCCGCCGGGCTCTACCGTTACAACCCCATCCGCCACACCTTGCAGATGGATGACCTTCAGGACTGGCTTTCCATCCTGGCAGAAAACGCAAGGCAACCACAGGATGGCTGGTTGCTCAGTGCAGTGCCAGACCGCCTGCGGCACATTTACGGGGATTTCACCAGCCGCCTCATGTGCCTGGAGGCCGGGCATGTGACAGAGCAGTTGCAACTCGTGCACCACATGCTGGGGCATGGCCTGCGGTCTGTTCCTTTCCCGCAACAATGGGTGTGGCCCACAACAGAAAAAGAGATCCCTTTGCAGGTGCTCTGGAGAGAAAACCTGCAGACAGAGGACACACCACTGCCCGTTTCTTTTGTGGAGGCCACCCGCAACCGCCATTCGGCGCACGGCAGCAACGGGGTGTATCCCCTTCCCATCAGGCTCCCACTGGAAACCGCCTGCCAGATGGGGGAATTCGCCTCCCGGCAAAAGACCACCGCCAGTCTTTATGCCGTGGTGCAAAACGTGGAAGGTCTGGACCCTGGTGCTTACAGTTACCTTCCCCATGAGGGCTTCCGCTGGATTGCCCCCATTCCCCGCAAATCAGAAATGCAGCAGGCGCTTTTCATCACGCCGGGGTTTCATGTGCCCCATTGCCCCATTGTGTGGCTGATCAGTGAGGACACTGGAGTTCTGCAAGCCGAGGGCACCATGCAGGACTACCAGCAGACCCACCAGGACGTGGGGCGCGTTGGGCAACGCCTCGGGCTTGCTGCAGCAGCATCCGGGCTTTTTGCCCGGCCTGCAGTCAGCCATGACGAGGGCTATTTTGACTGGCTCTTGCGCCTCACCGACACCGATGAAACCGTGCTGTATCAGGTGCTCATTGGTCAGGACAGGTATGAGGGGTGGCCTGTTCAAATGATGTTTTGATGGGGGTGGTCACAGGGCAGTCACAGCCTGATGGGTACGTTGTGCAGAGGAGGTCCTCATGCACACCTGGATCAGAAAAATCATTCTGATTGCTGTCACTTTGCTGGGCATCACGGCCTGCAGCCACGCCGAAACCCGCAGTGCCAGCCAGAGTCAAGCTGTCCAGAAATTTTTCCTGCCCACCGATCCGCCTGAGAACGTCACAGAACCCACCGTGGAAGTGGACCCGGAAGGTGGCATCCACTCGGTTTACGCAAAATACGCCATTGGAGACGCATTCTACAGCTACTGCCCATCCACCTGCAAAAGCAGCGATGAAATGTCGGTGGTGCGACTGAAAACCTCTGGCACCGTGACCAATGCCATGCTGGCCCTCGATGGGCAGGGAAAACCCCATGTGCTGCTCGACACCCTCAGCACCACCTATTACGGGACCTGCACCGCCACCTGCCGCACGGCCAGAGACTGGACGGTCAGTGAGATCCTGGTGCACGGCATTCTCTATCAGGTGACTGGAGAGGCTTTTGCCCTCGACCCCCAGGGTCGCCCCAGGTTTCTGTTGCACGGATGGGTGGGCACTTTTGGCCCGAACCGCAACGAGACCTTCTGGATGACCTGCGATCAGGACTGCCATGTTTCAGAGAGCTGGAAACAGCACACCATCGACAGCAAAATGACCTGGTACGAATCCCAGTTGCGTTTTTCTGCCGATGGCACTGCAAAGGTGGCCGGGGTGGCCCACCTGGAGGGGGATGGGGGCCAGAAAACCCCTTACCTGCTGTACGCCGAGTGTGAGACCGGCTGTGAAACCCCCGAAGGCTGGAAGGGCGGTGCCCTGATGCCTGCCTACCTCGACAGGACCACCCGCAACATCGACCCTGCGGTGTCCATGGCCCTCACCCGGTCCGGGCATCCGCGCATCTGGGGCATCACCCGAAATGCCGAAGGGGTGCCAGATCTGGTGTACCTCTCCTGTGACCAGACCTGTGCAGACGTGCAGGGAGAGGGCAACTGGACGGGCACCTTGCAGGGAGCAAACCCGAAAATCGCTGCTGGAGTGGACCTGGCACTGGACAGCGAAGACCGCCCCAGAGCCGCCTTCAACCTGGACGACAACATCTTCGTGGCCTCCTGTCAGGAGAACTGCGCCACGCCAGATGCTGTCTGGAAGGACATCAAGGTGGAGATCACCGCCGAGATGCAAAAAGACCGGGTGATTCCCTACCCCAATTGCACGCTTGCTGCATGGTTCCTGAAGCACCCCTCCATTGCCCTGACACCTGCTGGAAACCTGGTGGTGGGGTATCAAGCGCTGGATGTCAGTGGTGGGGTGGTCCGCACCGATCCCTCGAAACCTCCCTGCAGTCCGGGAGCCGACATGACCCTGGGCAGAATGGCCCTGCTGGACGCTGTGGAATAACGTCAGGACAGGTCGCTGGGGAAGCCGTTGCAGCGTTTTCTCTGCGACCCCTGTAAGAGCCCTGTATTTGAGCAAGCGCTAGCATGAATCCGGGGGACCACACATGCCAGACGCCAGCTTGCTTGAAAAGCAGTACCAGGACGCCCACACCGAAAGAGACCGGGTCATGCTGCTGCTCCACACCCTCCCCGGACTGGTCGAGGCCTACCATCCACAGGCTGCCCACTGGGTGGACGTGGCCCTGGAAAGCAGCAAGCAGGTGGGATTGCTGGCCGAACATGCTGAACTGCTGCGGCTCAATGGTGTGCTGTGCCTGTACCGGGGCCAGAACATGCAGGCCTACCAGCACATGCTGGAAGCCCTGCAATACGCCAGGGACCTTCAACTGAACACCCTGCAGGCCGAAGTGTACCGCTGGCTGGGCAATGCCTGCACAGGCATGGGGCACTTCCATGAAGCCCTCTCCTGGTTTGAAGAAGGGCTCTCCCACACCTCTGCGCATGCCCTCACGGTGCAACATGTGCGCATTCAGGCAGGGATGTGCTGGCTGTACCGCCACAACAATGAACCCGCCCAGACCATCGAAAACGCCCGGCAGGTGACCCAGTACGCCTGCCAGAATGGCCTGCACGGTGAACTGGCTTTCGTGTACGCCAACGTGCTGGAGGCCCACCTGGACCTTTACGAGCAGGAACCGCACCCATGCCATCTGGAAAGTGCAGAGGTGGCCCTGGAAAGCTTCCGCCGGGTCATGCAGCAGAACCCCAGTGAAAGGCTCAAACGTTTTGAGCTGTACCTGCTCACCAAGCTGACCCTGGCCCGCAAAGACCTGGAAGCGGCAGAAAAGTACATCCAGGACCTTCTTGAGCGGCTTGGCGAAAAGAGCCAGGACACCCTGTACGGAGATGCCCACCTGGACCTTGTGGTGGTGCGGGGTCTCCAGGGGCGCTGGAGTGAAGCCCTGCACCACCTGTCCCTCAGCAGGCAGAATTTCGAGCAGGCCAGGGCCCGTTACGGGGTGATGCTGACCCTCAGGCAGGAAGCTGACCTGCTGGAGAAAAAAGGGGACTTTCAGGCGGCCCTCACGGCCTTCAAGCGCTACCATCAGGCTTTCGAATCCCAGGAAAGACAGCGGGCCAGGGAAAAATCCCAGATGCTCGGCATCAAACTGCAGGTGGAGGAAATCCACCATGAACTGCTGCAGCTGCGCACCCTCTCCCGCCAGCTTGAGGAGCAGAATGCTGCCCTGCACCAGAAAACCCACACACTGGCGCAGGAGGCCCTGATTGACACCCTCACCGGGCTTCCCAACCGCAGGGCGTTCAATGACCGTTTTGCCCGCATGATCCGCGACATGCAGCAACAACCAGGGCCGCTCGGGGTGGTGGTGCTGGACATCGACCACTTCAAGCAGGTCAATGACCGGTACTCCCATGAAACCGGAGACCGGGTCCTGACGGTGGTGGGAGGGTTGCTTGAACAGCACTGCCGGGGACAGGATTTTGTGGCCAGGTGGGGTGGCGAGGAATTTGTGGTGCTGCTTCCCGGCCTGGATGAAAGAACCTGCCATCAGGTGTGTGAGCGCCTGCGCCGCACCATTGAAGACCATGACTGGGCCCCTTACACCCCCGGGAAGTCTGTGACCGTCAGTGTGGGCTTTGCCGTGGGGCACTCCGACCTTGAAACCCTGTTCCGGGAGGCGGACCACCAACTGTACACCGCCAAGCACGCAGGCAGAAACACCGTGCGGCCCGACCGGACAGACTGATTTGCGGCAAAGACCGATGTTCGGGGCAACTGTTGCCGTATGCTGGAAGCATGCCCCTGGACAGGCCAGAGAAGCCCTTTTTTCGGGATGCTTCGTATCAGGACGAGTACTTCACCACCTTCGACCTCAAACAGCGCGGGTGGACGGCAACCATGATCAAAAAACTCCTCCCTGAGCATGATGCCGAGAAGGAGAACTTCATGCGGATTCCCACCCGTGCAGGACGCCGCAAAATCCAGCATCCGGTGAAGCTCTACGAGCAGGAGCGCATCAAGTACCTGGAGGACACCGAGGAGTTCTATGTGCTGTACGAGAAAGCCCAGAAGGCGCTCGCCAGAGGGGAGAAACGCCGGGAAACAGTGCTGGAGCAAAAAAGGCAGAAGGTGGAGGCCGATGTGGATGCTTACCAGCCTAAAATTGACCTTGCTGAAAGCTGGCATGTGAATCTGCGCAGGCACCGGGACCGGGTGGCCTCCCTCAGGGAAAACTGGGAAGAAGCCCGCATCCCTGAAGACATCATGGATGAAGCCACCTCCCGCCTGAAAGAAGAATTTCGGGACGCTTACCACCAGCAGAAGCACCCTGGAAAAAAACGCCCCCGCAAAAAAGTTGTTCTGGAGGACGACTGGTGAGATGGAGAGCCTTCGTCTCTCTGGGAAAATGGTGATGCTCCAGACAGAGGCCAACGGCAGGGCACAACCGAGAAGGGTAACAGGCTGTAGTTAAAGTACGTTGTTGTTGAAAAAGTACTTTTTGTCTTTCGGGTCAAAGATTGACATCAGTGCAATATGGCCATATGGGGTGATGTTGGATTGATCGCGTATAACGGCACGATAGATAAGATTGTTGGTCTTGTAGTAATATATTCCAGGTGTGTCATCCAAATCATCATTGATCATTTTTGCAATTGAACTTCCAGCTTCGCGCCCCGTATAGTACTGAAAGATTTCTCTAAATGAAGACAGAGCGATGAGTCCAACCAGGGCGTCAGCGGCTTTAGAAATGGCTTCAGGAGGCAAAATGACTCCTACTGCCATTTTTCTGATGTTGCCATTTTTGTCTCTGGTAAGAGTTAAGATGTAGCTCATCTGAAGGGTGCTGTCATCTACTTTGTAGTAGAGTATGCTAGCCCCAGACAAGTCTTTGGACTTCTCTTTCTTGCTGAGTGTGCAAGTGTTGATGCGACAACTGTCTGTTTTGAGAAGATCTGTAGATTTAAAAGTCTGGGCTGATACACACGGCATCACCAGAGAAGCTGCCAGGACCAGGGATCTCACTTTGGTTGCCTTTTTCATGACTCAGTTTATCATAAATTTCATGTTTCCACTGGGCCACACGAAAGTCAATGATCTTCTGTAATGAAGTGTTGAATGAAATATAGGTAGAGTCTACGAATTAAAGCGGTATCTCAGCCCATGTCGATGTATCTATCGTGTTTACTGATCCAGGCAGATGTTGCTTGAACCTTGAGTCAGTGTCCTGACCTTTCTATTCGCTTTGCTCAAGCAGAACTGAGCTCAGCTCAGTTCTGCTGAAAGCAGTAAAATCAGTTGGCCGTTGATTCCCGCCTTTGCACCTGCAAGGTCACCTCTGGGACCCGTGCAGGCAGACCATTCACCCTCTTCAGTAGCGCAAAGGTGGCTTCCCGGGCCAGATCCACCCAGGGGATCCCGACGCTGGACAGGGGAGGGGTCAGGTAGGCAGAGAAAGGCAGATCTCCAATGCCCATCAGGGCGACATCTGTCGGGACGTCCATCTTGGCTTGCTGCAGGGCCTGTCGTGCCCCGTAAGCCAGCAGGTCAGATGCAGCGAGGAGGGCTGTAAAAGTCCTGCCCTGTTCCAGCAGTTTCAGGGTGGCAGCCTGGGCTTCCGCTGAACCTGTGCAACCCGTGATGACAGCATTTTCTGGAGAAAGGCCCATGCCCTTTAGGGCTTCCTGAAAAGCCACTTTTTCGTCCTCTGTCTCACACACGAAAGCCAGCTTTTGATGTCCTTGCCCAAGCAGATGCAGGACAGCTTCCCTGATCGCATGACTTTGCTCCACCCACAGGCACTGTTTTTCCAGGCCTTTGACCCTGCGGCCCAGCACCACCATTGGAATCACTTCTGCAAGCTGCATCAATGAATCATCCGTGATGCGGTCATCGAGGATGAGCACAGCGTCCACCTCTGCACTCCACGGCTCGGCGCTGTACAGGGGAATGCAGTTTCCTGCGAGGGCGGCCTGTTCGATGCCCTGCATCATCATGCAGCGCACCGGGTCACTGATGCTGTCCACCAGCACCCCGATCGTGCAAGACGCAGCGTGCGTTTCATGGGAAGTGAAACCCGGGGCGTCAGGTCGTTGTTTTCGAGGGCTGGCATCCATGTGGCCGGAGGTGGAACGCAGGGTTTGAAGGGCAGCAGTCAGGGCTTGTGACATGGGGTCTCCCGGAAAATGGAGGGGGAAGCCTGGCTTCCCCACAACTCAGAGGTCTGCTACGGGTTCGGGCTGGTTTGCCTGGCTGGAGGGGAAAGAGGCACTCAGGAAGCCTTCCAGGACAGGGAATTCGCGGTACTCGAATCGGCTGAAGTCGGCTGCTTTTCGCTGGCCGGACATGTCATGGGCAGAGAGCGCAATGAAGGTTCCCGTGAATGCCAGTCCGCCGCAGTACTCGTCAGACAGTTTGTAACTGGGGTGGGCGGGTCCAAAGGGGGTCCACTGTGCACCATCAAGTGAGAAGTAAAACTGGTAGCTTTCGTGGGCGAAGCGCAGTCCCAGGTGCACGGCCTGATCGGGCAGGGAGATGGGGGTGCCAGATTCGCTGTACCTGCCGTTTTCGCAGGTCCCCAGTTTCAGGCAGCGTCCGAGCCTTTCATCCCAGGTGACCATCAGGAAGGTCCAGTTGCTGGTGTCGTAGTAGGCGCTCAGTCCGGCCATCTGCTGGAAGGTGTCAGGATCAAATTCGATGGTGGTCTGGGCCTCGGCATGGAAAGCCTGCAGGCGGCGTGCAACCAGGCTCTGGTGGTGCAGGGAGGTGGGGGATTCCCGCCCGACCAGCCTGAGGTGACCGGGACGCTCTGTGAAGTTGACCCAGCTTTCATCCATCGGGGTGCGCAGGGTCTGCCAGTGGATGCTCAGTCGGCCTGAGGCAAAATCCTCTGCTGCAGGCTCAGGTTCAAAAGGATGGGGAAGGAGGGACACCGGGACCTGTGCACTGGGGAAGTTGCCGCCGACCACGTAGGGCCAGCCGTCTTCACGCCACTCGACTTTCTGCAGGGAGGTTTCGCGGCCCAGGTTGCAGTGGCGCTCGGAGGCATGCATGTCTTCCAGAGGCCGTCCGCCCAGGTGGGCAAGGTACCATTCGCCACTCTGGGTTTCCACCAGGGAACCGTGTCCGGCCTTCTGCACCAGAATGTCGGGGTGCCCGAAGGAGGTCAGCAGGGGATTTTGAGGGTGCACTTCGTAAGGACCATCAATGTTTCTGGAACGTGCGAAGGTGACGGCGTGCTCGTAGGTGGTTCCCCCTTCTGCGGTGAGCAGGTAGTAGTAACCGTCTTTGCGGTACAGGTGGGGACCTTCGGTGACTTTCAGGGAGGTGCCCGTGAAGATGTTTTTGATGGGTCCAACCAGTTTTTGCTTTACAGGATCGTATTCCTGCAGCACAATGCCTGCGAAGGGGTGGTGTCCGGGGCGGTGGTCCCACAGCATGTTGGAGAGCCATTTCCTGCCGTCTTCGTCATGAAAGAGGCTGGGGTCAAAGCCGCTGGAATTCAGGTAAATGGGTTCACTCCAGGGGCCCTCGATGTTCTCGGCGGTCACCAGGTAGTTGTGGGTGTCCTTGAAAGAGCCATTGGTGGACCAGTGCTTCACGTCGGTGTAGATCAGGTGGAACTTTTCACCGTCGTGGGTCAGGCAGGGGGCCCAGATGCCGGCACTGTTGCTGTTGCCGCGCATGTCCAGTTGTGACTTGCGGGTGAGTGGGCGGGTGAGGAGCCTCCAGTTCACCAGGTCGCGGGAGTGGTGGATCTGCACGCCGGGAAACCATTCAAAGGTCGAGGTGGCGATGTAGTAGTCGTTGCCGACACGCAGGATGCTGGGGTCTGGATTGAATCCCCGCAGGATGGGGTTTTGCAGGAAGTGCTGGGTCATGTTGGCCTTTCAGGAGGAGGGGTGATGTGACCGGAAGCCTGTGTTCTGATATGATAACTGATAGCGCTAACTATAACCCTGTCAGAGAGGGCTGTCAATCCGGTCCCACAACCATGAAGACCTGTTCCATCTGATAAGATCACTGACACACCGGCCCTGCCGACCCTTCAAGAGGTGCCCATGACCGATACCCCCATCAAACTGGAAGACATCGCCCGACTGGCCGGGGTGTCCCCCATGACCGTGTCACGGGTGCTCAATGCCAAACCTGGCGTCTCCGAATCCACCCGCCAGAAAGTCATGGCCGCAGTGCAGGAAATGGGTTACGTTCCCAACCCCAACGCCCGCGCACTTGCAGGCAACACCACCCGGGTGCTGGGCATGCTGGTTCCCGATTTCACCACCGAATACATCTCCGAAATTGCCCGGGGGGCAGCCCTCGCTGCGAGCAGTGCCGGATATGAACTGGTGCTTTACACCAACGCCCACCAGCCCAATCACATCAACCGCCACGTCACTGCCCTCACCCGTGGCCTGATCGACGGCCTGATGGTGGTTTTGAACGACATCTCAGACGAGCAGCTTGAGGCCCTGCAGAACACCGGCATCAAACTGGCGATCATTGACCACCGCCACAACGTGCCCCACATCCCCTCTGTTCTGGCAGACAACTACCACGGGGCGAGGCGCATGATGGACCACCTGTTCTCCCTCGGGCACCGCAAGATTGCCTTCATCACCGGACGGATGGACACCGTGGCCAGCTTAGAGCGCCTCAGGGGTTACCAGGAAGCCCTGAAAATTCAGGGCCTCGAAGTGCGGGAAGAATGGATCATGCAGGGGGACTTCCTGCAACCCTCGGGATTCAATGCCACCCTGGAACTGCTGCAGCAGAAAGACCCGCCCACCGCCATTTTTGCTGCCAATGACACCATGGCGATCGGGGCCATGGACGCAGCACGCAGGCTGGGGTTTGACCTCCCCACCGACCTTTCCATTGCAGGCTTCGACGATGTGCCCAGGGCCTCCATCGTTCACCCGAACCTGACCACCGTCAGACAGCCCCTGCAGGAAATGGGTGCAGCGGCCACCCGCATGGTGATCTCCATGCTGAGTGGGGTGGAGATCACCGCCACTCAGTACGAACTGAAAACCGAACTGCAGGTGCGCCAGTCCACTGCAGCCCCGCGCCAGTCTGACTGACCCTTCTGGTCTCAAAACAGGGCAGGAAAAGCGCCCCCCTGCTCCTGCTTTTGAAGGAATTCCCACAGTCCCGGTTGCCTGAGACAGGTGAGACTGTGGTGAAATCCGCATGGCCACCCGGCAGGGGGCATCCACAACACACAACACAAACGGACCTCCCAGTGAACCTGGGATGTCATGATGCCTGCTGCCTGGCCATTCAACCAGAAACTGCCCTTTTTCATTCTGCACTGCAAGGAGACGATCATGAACCAACCCTCTTCCCGCCTGTGGGTTCTGCTGCTGCCACTCAGTCTGGCCTCCTGCAACCTGTTTCAGCCCCCCATCAAAAAGCCCATCGAGGTGCCCGGAGCCACCAGAATCCATGCCATTCAGGGGGCCACTCCCGCTGGGAATGCAGACAGTCCCCTCAAAGACAATGTGGTCACCGTGGGGGCAGTGGTGACGGCCATTTTCACCGGAGACAAACAGCTCGGGGGGTTTTTCGTGCAGGAAGAAACCCTGCACCAGGACAACAACCCTGCCACCTCGGAAGGCATTTTCGTGTACTGCTCTGACACCTGCAACACCCTGCCAGAACTGAAGGTCGGGCAGGTGGTCAGCGTCAAAGGGAAAGTCACCGAGTTTGGTGGCCTCACCGAACTGACCGACCTCACAGAAGTCAAAGTCCTGCAAGCCCAGACAGACCTGCCTGCCCCGGTGACCCTCACCCTTCCCTTAGCATCCCAGGACAAACTGGAGCAGTACGAGGGCATGCGAATCAAGACCAGTGGCGTGGTCACCGACAACTTCCTGCTCGGGCGTGGAGGAAGCGTGCGAATTGCCGACCAGCGCATCTTCCAGTTCACCCAGACCAATGCCCCGAGTGCAGCGGGGTACGCCGAATTCCTCAAAGACTTTGCCCGCCGAACCCTCACCATCGACGATGGATCACTCTCCCAGAACCCGGACCCGGTGGTTTTCGCCCGGGATGGCAAACCCCTCTCTGCCAGCAACACCCTGCGTGGAGGGGACAGTGCAGAAGTGACCGGGGTCCTCAGTTACAGCTTCGAAGGCTGGAACAATTCATCGGTGCGTTACCGGGTGCATGCCACCGACGCAAAATTCACCGGACCTGTCCGCCCTGCTGCCCCTGAGGCTGGGGCTGGCTCCCTGAAAGTGGCCGCCATGAACGTGCTGAACTACTTCAACGGAAACGGTGCAGGCGGCGGATTCCCCACCTCCCGTGGTGCAGAATCCACCGCAGAGTTTGAGAAACAGCAAACCAAGATCATCAAGGCGCTCGTGGGCCTGGATGCCGACGTGATTGGCCTGCTGGAAATCGAAAACGATTACAACACTGCCATTCCTGCGATCCAGACACTGGTCACGGCCCTCAACAGCGACCCCGGCGTGAAAGGCACCTACGCCTACGTGAACCCGGTCAGCAAGGTTGGCACCGACGAGATTGCCGTGGGCATCATCTACCGCAAGAACAAGGTGACCCCTGTGGGCACTTTTGCGGTGCTGGACAACCGGTTTGATCCAGCCTACCAGGACAACCGCAACCGCCCCACCTGGGCGAAGACCTTCAAGGACAATGCCACCGGAGGGGTCTTCACTGCCGTGGTCGCCCACCTGAAATCCAAGGGCTCTGGTTGTGGAGCTGGAGACGATGACACCACCACCGGACAGGGGAACTGCAACAAAACCCGCACCCAGGCGGCCAGCATCCTGATGGACTGGCTGAAAACCAACCCCACCGGAGTGAATGATGCAGACGTGCTGATCATGGGCGACCTGAATGCCTACCTCAAAGAAGACCCCATCCAGGCCATCCTGAAAGGTGCAGATGACACCGCAGGCACCGCAGACGACTTCGTGAGCGTCTTTGATGCCAATTCCTACAGCTACCAGTTCGATGGACAGTGGGGCAGCCTGGACCACGCCCTGGTCTCCAAACCCCTTGATGCCCAGCTGAAAGGCCGCACCAAGTGGCACATCAACAGCGATGAACCCACCGTGCTGGATTACAACGAGAACTTCAAATCCGCAGGCCAGAAGACTGGATTTTACGCCCCTGATCCCTTCCGTTCCAGTGACCATGATCCTTTGCTGTTTGGTCTGGACCTCACCGCAGATGCCGCAGTGCCTGCATCCCTTGAACTGCTGGTCTCCAGTGGCAGCGTGAGCATTGAGTCCGGGCAGAGCAGCAGCGTCAGTGTGGGTGCACTTGGCTCCAGCTTCACCGGGGATGTGACCCTGACCGCAGAGGTGCAACCAGCTTCTGGCATCACAGTGGAATTTGCAGGAGGCACCACCCTCCCCGCCGAGGGCAGCAAGACCGTTACCATCAATGTGCCCGCAGGAACCCCCAATGGAGCCTACACCGTCACCATCACCGGAAAAGGCACTGGTGTGGAAGATTCCGTGACCTTCACGGTCAATGTGACAGGTGGTGTTGTGGTGGTTCCAAAAGCCTGGATCAATGAAATCCACTACGACAATGCTGGAACGGATGTTGATGAATTTGTGGAGGTGATTGTGCCTGTCAGCCACACCCCCGCAGACCTGAAGGTGGTTCTCTACAACGGCAACGGCGGCAAAGCTTATGCCGCCGCAGCCCCCATTTTTGTCAAGGACTCTGGCACCTACAAAATCTACACCCTGACCAATCCTGCAGGGGGCATTCAGAACGGACCACCAGACGGAGTTGCTATTTGTGATGGCACCACCCTCATCCAGTTCCTCAGTTACGAAGGACCCATGACTGCCACCGATGGCTGTGCCAGTGGAGAGACCAGCATGGACATTGGGGTTGCTGAAGCAGGCACCGAAACTGCAGGCCAGTCGTTGCAACTCAGGGGCGCAGGCAACAAATACAGCGACTTCACCTGGATGGCCCCTCAGGCGCATACCCGGGGAGAAGTGAACACCGGGCAGACCCTCACTCCCTGATCTCCAGAACGAAAACACCCACCCCGGCACATCATTGCCGGGGTTTTCCATGGGTTCAGGATCATAAAAGGGACCTTTTACACCGCGTCTTTCACCTGCCCAACGTGCGTCTGCACGGTTCCCTGCTGCACCCTGAGCACCCCATCGAAACGCGCATGGTGTTTTTCACTGCCGTGCAGGATCACCAGCAGGGTTTTCCCGGCAGTGGCCTCAAAAATGGCCTCCATCACGGTGTCTTCGCTGCTGCGGTCCAGGTTGGCAAGGGGCTCATCCAGGATGTAGCAATCGGCGTCTTTCAGCAGGCACATCAACACCCCGAGTTTCTTTTTCTGGCCCAGGGACAGGTCCCCATAGGTGTGGTGCAGAAGATCACTGAGACCAAACCGCGCTGCCAGATTTTCACAGCGGTCTGCATCAAACTGGGAAAGCAACTGGAAGAGGGTCAACCCCGGGAAATTCACTGGTTCCACCACTGCACTCACCCGACCCGGCAAACTGATCTGCCCGGCCACGGGAACCAGCAGGCCTGAGAGCACATGGGCCAGGGTGCTCTTTCCAGAGCCGTTGGGGCCTTCAATCAACAGCCGTTGCCCGGCCTGCACGTTCAAATTCACACCATGCAGCATCCGCTGGGAGCCGTAGGAGAACTCCACATTCTGCAACACCAGATTCCCAGCAGGATTCGCTGGAAGGTCCTCCTGCTGGGCTTCCGCCTCAAATTCCATCAGGCGGGTGGTGGTTGCGCGAATCATCGCCATGCGCGGAACACTGTCCACCAGGGATTGCAGGGCGTTCACGGTGAGCCAGAAGGCATTCATGAAGGCCATCAGGCCCCCAAACGTCAGGTTGCTGGTCATGATGCTGTACCCACCCGCCACAATCACCAGCATCTCCATGATGCTCAAAAAGACCCCACTGAGGGCAGAGTAGACCGTCATGTTTCTGGTGCGCAGGTAATTGGCCTGCAGGTAACTTTCAAACCTCTGCCGGTACTGCTCCATGGATTTTGAGAGCAACTGGAAAATCCGGATGGTCTTGTAGGACTGCATCACTTTCAGGGTCACATCCCTGAGTTCTGCACTGCGTTCCTGCTCTGCACGGGTGTCCCGGTGGATTTTCCCCCCGTACTTGCGGGAGAGTTTCAGCAAAATCGGTGCAACCAGAGCGAGGGCGAGGGTCAGCTTCCAGGAGATCAGCAGGATGGTGACCAGACCCCCAAGGAGCGTTGCCGCTGAGCGAAAAAGCCCCAGGATGGTTTCCTGGGTGGGTTGCACGCTGGCCTGCACTTCATCGTAGGTGCGGGCCACAAAGTACCCTTCACCTTTCTCCAGAATGCGGGCGTAGGGGATGCGGAAATACGCCCGGGTGACCCTGAGGGCCAGGTCCAGCAACATGCGGTTTGAAAGTCTCTGCTTGAACAGCCGGTAATGGTAATCCACCAGCCTGAGCCCCACAAACAGCAAGAGGCTCCCGGAGGCCACCATCACGAACAGCGAGAAATTCTGCTTCATCACTGCCTCGTCAAAGAGCAGTTTGATGGCCAGCGGGTTGAGGATGCTCATCGCCAGGGCGTACAGCACCCCCCAGACGATGGCAATCACAAAGGCCTTCTTGTGGTTGCCGATCAAATAGTGAAGCAGACGGATCATGGGATTCCTCCTTTAAAATCTGAGGTTGAAAAACATGCAGGGGCGGGCCGTCGGCTCGCCCCAGGTTGTCAGGAATGGTTCTCTGCATGCCTCGTCCCTACACCTCTTTCTTTCAGCCCAGCACCAGTGCGTTTTTCCCAGCAGGGATGCTTTCCAGCAGGTGGTCGGGCAGGAAGTTGAAGTTCTGCTGCCCGCTCTTCAGGCGGTGCAGGAAAAGGGCAATGCCAGCCGAGCCCGTCGCGTAATCGGTGCTGATGCGGTGCAGGTAATCCCCGGGGAAGGCCAGTCCAGTGTCTTTCTGAATGCCGAAGAGCAGGATGCCCTGAGCGACCCGGTGGGCCAGCGGCAGGTAACTGTCGTCTTTGAGGAACTGCTGGCAGTCCAGCAGGTAATTTCCGAGTCCGGCCAGTCCCGAGAAGAAACTGGGGAAGAGGGCGTACTTGTGGGTCACGGCCCCCCGGATTTTGTCGATCAGGTCCCGGTATTCTCTCTTGCCTGTGACCTGGTGGTACCTGAGGAGCACCGTGCCCACCCCGGCACTGCCGTGTTTCAGGTAGGGGTACATGGTGTTGAGGCTCCTGGTGTTGTCCGGGAAGCCCAGTGTGCCTTCCTCGGTCTCTTTGGCGTAAGAGAGGTCAAAGGCGAGGGCTTTTTCACCGAATTCGAGGTACGTCTTTTCTCCCGTGGTGGCATGCAGGTACAGCAGGAACAGGGCAATTCCGCTCGATCCGTGGCTGAGTCCGATGGAGTAGACGCCACTGTGTTTGCTCCAGGCGTACCCTCCATTCACCTCGTGTTTTGTTTCCTGCAGCACCTCTGCCACCATGCGGGCCTCCTGCAGGTAATGGTCCTCTCCGGTTTTGTGGAACATCTGCAGGTTGGCGAGGCCATACCCTGCGGCTCCAGAGTGCAGGTCCATCGAGCGGAACAGCAGGGGGTGCAGTTCGGCGTGTTCCATCACCCGTTTTGCGGCCTGCAGGTCCCCGAGTTCAGCGAGTGCCCATGCCATCCCTGAGAGGCCCACGTACAATCCAGGCACGTAACTGGGGTTCAGGTCATGGTTTTTGATCCATTGCAGCACCTTTTCAGGGACTGTGCCCTCGATGGTGTGCATGGCATAAGCCACACCGAGAGCCCCGTGGTCAATGCTCAGGGGATTGTTGCTGTGGGGGCCATTGGGAAAGAGGCGGTCTTTGCGCTCAAAGGTCGCCACACTGCGGGTGTAAGCCAGAATCTGCTCCACCGCCTGTTCCAGCGCAACATCTTGCACTTTCTCTGGCGTCTGCAGAATCTGCATGCGGTTTTCCACCTGCAATTCCGGGTCTTCGAGCACCCGAATCACTTCTTCCAGGGTCAGGTAGGTGTCGTGCCCTCCGGTGAGGTTCACAATCAGGTCGGTGTACTTTCTGGGAATCCCGAAATCCTCATGCACCGCGTCCGTGAAGGTTCGAATGGCGTCGGGTTTGATGGTGGTGACCACCGTGAGGGGCATCATCAGGGACAGGAGGGTGCTGCCGAGAGCGAAATAATCGTCCTCAAAAGAGACCCCCTCCTGGCCTTTGCGTTTCTGGCTGGCGAAACCTGGAGTAAAGAGGTTCACGGGAGCGTCCACCCCACTTTCACAGGCCCCTTCAAAATCAATTAGTTTCACTTCCATGCTGTCCTCGGAGAGCAACATGATGTTGTTGGGCGAGAGGTCCCCGAAAACCACCCCCTGCTGGTGCAGTCCATGAATGCAGCGCACGATGCCCAGGGAGAGTTTGCGCAGTTGCTCAAACCACACCTTCACCTGCTCCGGGTCAATGCGGGTGCGGATGATCTTGCTTTTCTTCGCGGCGTAACCCCTCAGGGAATTCCCTTCAACCAGCTCCTGCACCAGAAAGTCGTGCTCCCACTCGGTGAAGTAATCAAGCGCTTCAGGAGCGAGACCCGTCCCGGAGAGTTTTTTCAGCAGCCGGTGCTCTTTTTTCAGCTGCCCGATGGCGTCGTTCCCGCTGGGGTTGATGTTGGTGAAAGGCCGGGCTTCCTTGATGACCACGGTTTTTCCGGTGTGCTGGTCGAGGGCGGTGTACACCCCTCCGGTGTTGGAGTGGCCCATCACCCCGGTGATCACGTAACGGCCCCCTTTGAGGCCCTCAGAGGTGTCTTCCTCCTCACTGGGGAAGGGATCAGCCGTCCATTCCGGAACGTAAAACTCTGGGTTTCGCTGATCGGGCACCTCTTCAAAAGTGGGGGAGAGGATCATCGGGGTGGCGTCCCCACCTGCATCAAAACGCTTGATGGACCGGATGCCCCCATAACGGTAGTACAGCACCTTGCAGTCTTTGTAACGCTTGTCGGACAGCACGTAAGGCCCCTCCTCCCCCTGCAGGGCCTGGTAGAGTTTTTCGATCAGGTGCTTAAAATGCGTCTCGTTTTTTGGGTAGAGGGTCATGAATTTGCCTGAAGACCCCCTTGCGCAGGCCTTGGAATTCAGCATCGCCAGAATGAAATAATCGCTGGCGAATTTGAACGCTGTTCCTTCCTGCACACAAACTTGAATGACGTTCTCCAGAATCCTCTCGGCATTTCTGGGGGTGGCCGAAACATGGATCTTCCAGCCCTGCACGGGTGCAGAGGCATCCAGGGGAATGGCATGCGTCCAGAAGGACTCCTGCACCAGCCTCCACATGCGGGGCAAAACCGCCCTGGCGTGGTCGTACAGGTGATTTCTGGGCTGGTACCGCTCGAAAGGCTCATAAAACTCCTGGCTGACATACAGGCGGTTCACCACCCGGCGCAGGCGGTCTTCGTGCATGGTGGATGTGATCTGTTCGGTCATGGTCCTTCTCCTCTTCAGAAACCACCCACGTGGCAGACAGGGCCAGAACCCTCCCGGGTGCAGGTTCTTACCCACACCCGGGCTGGACGGTGGTCAAGCAAGCTTGAAATTCAGTTCAGCTGGGCCTTGGTGCGGGTGCAGCCCTCACTCCAGGTGCTCCACTCGTCACTGGTGATGGTGTTGCAGCCTTCGCTGGCGGTGCTCCAGGCAGCGGCGTCCTGTTCGGCGGCACGGGACAGGGTTTGCAGTTTCAGGATCTTTTGCATGGTCAATCTCCTTGGGGTGTGAGAGGGCTTCTGAGGGATTGAAAAAAGGTTTATCGGCTCAGCTGGGCTTTGGTGCGGGTGCAGCCCTCACTCCAGGTGCTCCACTCGTCGCTGGTGATGGTGTTGCAGCCTTCGCTGGCGGTGCTCCAGGCAGCGGCGTCTTGTTCGGCGGCACGGGACAGGGTTTGCAGTTTCAGAATCTTTTGCATGGTGGTTCCTCCTTGTTGCTTTCGTCCATCGGTGGTTCCGCTGGCGATGACCCAGTTGTACCCTCACCCCAGGGAAGCCAGAGGGAATCAAGTTCAGGCACAAGGTGTGAAAGGTGGGGGAACATGCATGTTCACAGGGGTTCTCAGGCATGAATAGAAAAACCCTCCCTGGGAATCCAGGGAGGGTGAGGGTGTTCGGCTCACACCCAGTGTTTCAGCCCGTGGTTTTGCACATGCGCAGCATCTGCCCGGTACAGGGCGGCGTGTTCCAGCAGTTCTGGATTCTGTTTTCTTTCGGCCTGACGGGTGGAGAATTCCGCAAGTTCCAGCAGCCTTTTCTCCACCACCTCCAGCAAATCGCTTGCTCCAAAAGGGGCGCCGTAAGCGTCCAGCAGCAAATGCAGACGTTCTTTCACTTCATCGTCTGCAAACTGGATTCCCGTGAAGGTCTCGGGGCGGGTGAGGGGGACCATCCGGTAGGCCAGGTAAGCCACATCCCAGATGGCTGGACCGGGTGAGCAGGTGTCAAAGTCGATCACCCCCAACAGTTTCCCCTCCCGGAACACAAAGTTGTAAGGAGCAAAATCGTTGTGGCAGATGACCTCTGTGGGTTCATGGACTGGACTCTGCCACACCCCCTGCAGGTGAATCAGCCCTCTGGTGGCGTCGTGAAATGCCCTGAGCATCCTGGCGCTCTGCTGCAGGTTTTCCCTCTCCCACACCCACTGGGGCAGGGGATAACCGGGCACTTCACCTTCCAGAAATTCCAGCACTTCGCGGCCCTGGGAATCAAAACCAAAAGGCTCCGGGACCCACCTGACCCCGAGTTCCCGGACATGCCTGAGAAGCTGCTGGATGGTGGAACTCCAGGGACCTGCACTGCGGTGAACACGCTCTCCAATGCGGACCACAGCGGTCATGTTTCCTCCGGTGAGGGGTTCTTCCATGCAGCCATTCTATCTTGCGCCCCACAGGAAAAGACCTTTCAGTTTTTGCACTGAAAGGTCCGTTCTGGTTTTTGAAGTGGTTTTTACGTCCTGCTGGCGTCCTGCACCCAGTGCCCGAGGGCTTCCAGGGTCGCCCGCACCACGGTTCCCGAACTGAGGTTCATGTCGTGGCTCAGGTGCAAGAGGGCTGCGAGGTCTTCCAGGGGATACTGGTGCTGCTGGTATCCCCGCTCGATGGCCTGCAGGTGAAACAGTGCCGTGTGTTTCTTGTGTTCACTCCAGCTGGAGGTGAAAGGGTGGTCCTGCACGTACATGCGCAGGGTGCGGATCTGGTGGTCGAGGGCCGTGACGTACTGGGTCCACAGGTCCCCCTGGGAAGACGGGTTGTGGCTGATGGTTCATCACCTGACTTTCTCAGGCCGTGCCTTCAGGCCAGGGCCAGTGGGGCGGCCAGTCGGTGCTGGCCTGCCTGGGGTCGATGGATGGGCAGATGGGGCAATCGTCGTGGGGAGGCCAGTCCAGGCTTCCCGACCCCGACACCTGCTCGGTGTCTTCAAAGGGGCAGATCGGACAGCCGCCATGGGGAGGCCAGGGTTTCATGGTGTCTTCTCCAGCGGTCTGAACGGGCTGGGAAACCGTGTGGGCAGGCAGGGCGGCAACCATCAGGGTGAAAACCAGGGTGAGTCTGAGCAGGTGTTTCATGCTTGTTCCTCCGTTGATGCCACTGTAGCCTGAGGGGTGGGAATGATCTGGGAATCCTCAGATTCTCGGGTGAGAACCTGCGTTCCCAGCATCAAAAAGGCAGACCTGTGGCTTGTGGCCATGATCTGCCCTGTGTTTCTTGCAGGTCAGTGGGCTTTCACACCCAGATCGCGCACCTTCCTGACGACCACCGGGTCAAGCTCTTCGAAGAGCTCCTGCTCCATGACCGTCCGGTAATGCTCGAAAGCCTGCTGTGCGGCTGGAATGCCGCCAATGGCGTGGGCGGTTTCCATGACCCCCAGGTAGGCCCCCTGGTGGTACGGATCAATTTTCAGGATGCGGCGGTACAGGGTCATGGCTTCCAGCGGGTGCTCTCGCAGTTTCTCGGTGGCCAGTTTCAGCCCGATGTGAATGGTTTTCTCTCGGTATTCCTCGCGCAGCACGCTGGCCCATTCGGTCTCCACTTCGGGCAGGAAGTCTCCCCGGTACAGGTCCAGGGCGGCTTTCAGGTGCTCTGCAGAAGGCTGCTCCATGGCCTGCTGGATGGTGTGCAGGTCGAGTTGAAGTTGCAACTGGCCGGACAGGCGGTACACACTGCCATCGAAGGGCACCGGGTTGTCCACCTCCGGGAAAACCGCTTGCAGGTCTGCCCGCAGGCGTCGCACGGCCACCCGGAAGTAGTCATAATTTTTTTCCTCACTGGAGCCTTCCCACAGGGCGTCCACGATGCTGTCTCTGGTGGAGGGGCCATGCACGGCAAGCCACACCAGCACCTCCACACTGCGGGACAGGGAGATGCGCAGCACCTGACCGTCCCGCTCTGCCGCAAAGCCCCCGAGGGTGCGCAGGTTCAGCACGGGACCCTGAAGGGGTTTCGCAGGTGGGGTTTCTTCTGGTTTCACCTCCTGAGCAGAGAGGCGCAGATGCTGCTCCAGTTGCAGCACCGGTGAGGAGGTGCAGCCTGCCAGGGCCTGATCCAGACGGGATTGGATGGGGGTGGAATCTAGGCCCAGACGTTTTGCGATGTCCAGCATCAGTGCCAGGGCACGCACCAGGTACTGGCGCTCTGGTGGACGTTCAGTCACCTGTCTGAGAAGCGCAAAAGCCTCTTGAAGTTGTCCTGCCTGCAAAGCCTGCACCCCTTCAAAGAAAGGACGGTAGGTGCCATACAGCGGAACAGAGGCCCCGAGGCGCTCTGCCTCCTCCAGCGTCTGCTGAAAAAGTTCAGGCTTGCCCTGCCTGAGCAGCACATCGCACATGCGGTACTGGATCTGGGCGCAGAACAGCCTCAGACCCATGTCTTCCGCCTGTTTCAGGGCATCTTCCAGCAAGCCAAGTGCGGTGGTAAGCTCATCCTCCCAGAATTTCAGCGTGGCGTGACACTCGGTGATCTGGGGGAGGTACACGCTGCCTTCCTCCAGGGCCAGTCTGCGGATCTGTTGCAGATGGCTGCTTGCGGCCTCCATCTGGCCTTCCAGGCCCTCGATTTCTGCGAGCATCAGAAGCAGGGGGATGTTCTGGGCAGCAAGCCCGAGGCTGTCGTAAAGCCTCACTGCACGGGTCAGGACCTGTTTCTGCTCGGCATACCGCTCCTGGGCGAAAAGCAGGTACTGCTGCATGGTGAGGGCCATCCCGAGTTCATCGGGGGTGCCCCTTTCCTCGGCGTGTTGCAGCAGGGACTCCACTTCTGGCTCTGCTTCGCTGTACCGTCCCAGGGTCATCAGGGCAGAAGCCACCTGCCAGGAAAGCCTGGGGCACCTCTCTCCTGTCTGAAGACGGTTTTTCCCTTCCAGTGCCAGTTGCAACTGCTGCTCCGGGTTCCCCTGCCTTCCAGTGGCAGAGGCCAGAAAGGCGTACCCTTCCGGGGTCAACTTCCCCTGCCCACGCAAGCTTTCCAGCAGCACCCTGCCCTGCCGGATCGCTCCGGTCTGGATCAGGCTGTGGGCGAGCGTGATGGTCAGGGGGTGGGCACGACAGGATTCGGGGAGTTTTTCCAGCAGTTCCCTCAGGCGGCGGAAGTCTTTTTGCTGCTCCAGTTGCGGAACCAGCTGTTCCAGCACCCTCAGGGCATCGGTGTACCGTCTGGCCTGCAAGTAGGCATGATACGCCTGACCCTGTTCCCCCTGCCTTTCCAGCAGGGTGGCGGCCCGCTCACTGAGGACCTGCAGGCGCTCCGGGTCACGTTGCAGTTCTTTCCCGAGGTGACTGAGCAGCACCTGATGGGGTTTAAACAGGGCATTCCCCACTGGAGTGAGGGGCAGACCTGCATGCAGCAGGGTCTCCAGCCAGTCTTCTGGCAGTGGAATTTCCAGTTGCCTGACCACCTCCTCGCTCCACATCCGCACCACGGCCAATTCACACAGGGGTTTCTGCAATGCACGGGGCAGCCGACCCACCGCCTCTTTCACCAGATCGGTGGGGTGGTAATGCTGGGTGGCTCCGGCGGCATACAGGGCAATGCCCGCAGGCCAGCCTTCCAGTTGATGGTGCACCTGCTCCTGGGTGAAACGCAGGCCCCTCAGTTGCAAGAATGATGCTGTCTCCTCGGGGTGGAACGCCAGCTCATGGGTGTCCAGAATCAGAGCTGTTCCTTCAGCCAGAAAGCGCGCCAGACGCAGGTTTTCAGGGCCATAGGCGCAAAGAAGCACCCGGTGTCCCTCACCCACACTCCCCATGAAGGCATGCAGCCACTGCAGGGCCTCCTCGCCCATCAGGTCCACATCATCGAACACGAAATCCAGGTTGGTGTTCAGGCGGGAGAGTTCCGCTGCAAGCCGCCTTGCCGTGGTGGCCGCAGGAAGGGTGGTCGTAAACCCTGTTTGCACCTGCACGTCGGCCTGCTGGGCAGCCATCTGCAGCAGCATTTCACTCAGTTGCCAGGGGTCCAGTGCATCTTCCTTGCAACTCACCCACACCACCGGACGCAGGGTGGAACGGGCGTACTGGGCCAGCAGGGTGGATTTGCCGTAACCACTCGGGGCAAGCAGGGCCACCACCGTCACGTGCAGGGTCTCACTGAGTTTCTGGATCAGGTGGGGCCTGGCAAGCTCAAACCTGAGCGGTCTGGGAATCCAGGGGTGGGTCGGTGTCCCGGTCATGTTTCAGCATCCCTTTCACATTGAGACAGACCCTTGCATGGGGTCAGGTGCCAGCAGGTTTCATGGACCACAAAAATGATGTGTGACATGCGGATTCATTCAGGCACCACAGGACCATCAAATGGGAATGCATTACAGAGATCTTAGCGCAGCAGCATGTGAAAAAAACCCCACTGGTGGGGTAAGGGAAACCCTGTACACAACCAGAAGGGAAACTGAAGAGGGCTTTAGGGTCAGAGAGGGCTCAATTCAGGAGCGACCAGCAGCCCCAGCCTGCTCTTCAATTTGACCAGCAATCCCTTTGTAAAAGAGGTGGAAATTCCGAAATCCGGTGTCTGCAACGGAACATACAGGGTCACGGGTGCAGACGGCTCACTGGCATCTGCATTGTCAGCACACAGATTGAGCAACGCATCTCTGGTCCTTTCACTCTCCAGATTGGTGCCCAGCAAGGTCTGCACCGTGCGGTCTGTCAGGGACGCTGCTTTTGCCACCGTGCGGATGGTGTTCCTCTGCACCACGAAGGACCCCCCTTGCACCCCCAGGTTCACATACGTGTCGCACTCCACCGTGGAGAAAACCTTGTTGGTGGAAAGTTTGACCACGCTCAGGACTGCCTGCCCAACAAAGCCTTCCAGCGGAATCGCATAAACCAGACCTTTTTCATCCCCAGATGTGTACTGGGCGTAGTTCTCCGTTTTGCGCGCTGGATTCTCCTTCCAGTCGGACAGCTGGGCAGAAGCGAAACCACAAAACGCACAGGCAAGAAGCAAGAGTTTCTTCATTGCAACACCCTAGCAGCTTTGTGGCTCTGGCTCTGTGGCGAGGATCGGGGTGTGCAGCTTTGGACGCTGGACATGGAGGAAGGGCTGGACTATGGTTCATCCCCACGCCTGTGGGGATGCCCAAATGGCCCAACCTCAGGTGCCAGAGGATTGTCTCATGTTGTTGGAGAGACTGGATGTTTTCATTTGTGCAGTGGAAGGTGGTTTATTTTGAATTTTTGAAGCTCTGAAAATTCAAAATTTTGATCACTCAACATGCAGGGAAAGGGAGCCACAGCAAGTCATGTGGCTCCCCCTCAGTCTGTTCTTACCTGAGCTGTTCCAGAATCGTCGGGTCCTGAATCTGCCTGTCTTTTGCAAGCAGAAGCACTTTGGAGATCACTTCTGCAGTTTTGGGGTCGTTGTCCGCGAAGGGCAGGAAGATGCGGCCCCGGTGCTGGGAGTGCACCGGAATGATGCACAGTGCCCCTCCGGGATGACGGTGCACCGTGCCTGATCCCAGGTGGATGCTGTAATCGGCATGGTGGCCTTTGATCAGGGCGTGGGTGTTTTTCAATTCCACATTGTCGATTTTCAGCAGCCTGAGGGTTTCCTGGATCAGGCTGGAGCGCATCTCGACGGTGGACTGGCTCGCTTCGGGGTCCACGCCGCCAATGTGGGCCACAGAGACAATCAGGTCCACATCGCGCATCACCTCACTGAAAATGCGGGGTGGGACGCTGGAGATGGGCAGGGGTTCCCATTTGCCCCTTTCGGTGAAGACCACGTGGGAGACCGTGAGGCCTTCAATGTCGAGGGGGGTATAAAAGCCTTCCTGGAAGTACAGCCAGACGTTGAGGCCCTCGGTGTGGAAGGTCTTTCTTGCCCCTTCTTCGGGCACGGTGACCCAGTTGCGGGTTTTCAGGAGGGCCAGGGACTGTCTGGGGTTGAGTTGCTGGCCCTCATAACGGGTGCTTTTCAGGGCTTCCTGCTCGTGGGGAGCCGGGAGGTAGTACTCCCGGAAGATCTGCTTGAAGGGCTGCTGCACCTCATGCTCAAAGCAGTGCTTCTGCCACTCCCGCCACTGGCCGCTTTGCAAAAGGTCATGAGGGTGGGCGAGGCGGTAACCTTCGTCGGTCAGGGCGGTGCGGTTCTCCAGGTGGATAAAATCCATCCCATCTGAGAAACCCAGGTCCCGTTCTCCCCGCACCCACAGCAGGCTTTGCAGCATGGGTTTCACCACCGGATGGGTGTAGAGGGTTTGCACTTCCTTCAGGGTGAAGTGGTCTCCGCGCACCATCGCCTGCTCGAAAGCCTCCCGCATGCGGCTTTTTTGCTGCTCAAGGTTGCGTTTGCCTTCCGAGAGGGCCACCACTTCCGGGTGTTTTTTCAGGGCAGCGGGGATGCTCTTGAGGGCTTTCCCGGCCTTCTCAATGTGAATGCTGGGGGTGCCCTCCTCATCGACCTGCAATGTGAGGGTCACGTTCTCAATCGTGACCTGACGGCCCTGAAGCCCCTGCACTTCCAGCGTCTCCATCTGCCACATCAGGCGTTCCGGGTCGATGTAACCGGCACTGCGGGCGAGGTTGTGCAGCCCGATTCTGGCGGCCCTTTGCTCACTGGCCTGTTTCTGTGCCCCGAATTGCTTGCTTTCCTTGAGGAAGGCTTGCAGGACCTTGTAGCGGCTCAAAGTCTGGGTGTCACTGGTGGTCGGCAGCAGCCCGATGGCCCTCACGCTGTCCTGGTGGCGTTTGGTTTTGATGTTCTGCAGCAGGTCTTTCTCGTCGGCCTGTCCGAGGATGCCTTTGGCGTAAAGCTCTGCCCGTTTCTGCGCACCGGTGCTCGACAGGTAACGGGAGGCTTTCAGGAGTTCTGCGAAGCGTTTTTCACCAAGGCTTAAAATCACTTCCCTGAACCACTGCACGTCCACCGCCCCATCGAGCAGGTCCTGTGGGGAAAGCGGGGTGCGCTCTGCAATTTCAGCCTCCCACACTTCCCGCACCTGCTGGTCCACAAAGTACCCTGTGTCCTTGGTGTGGGCCAGCAGCCAGAAAATGGCTCCACTGAGTCCCGTCCAGCCGAGGTGCTTTTCCACAAATTCTGCCCATTGTGGCGCATAAACGGCAAGTTCCAGCAGCCTGGTGTTGCTGATGCTCAGGGCCTTCACCTGTTTTGAAAAGTCCTGCACCGTGTCTTCTGGGGCAGGGAAGGACACACGGATCAGGCGGGAGAAGACAGCCGTCTTGCTGAGTTCGTTCTGCACGTATCCCCGCGTCATGCTGTCCTTGCCGAGTCCAGCGAGCAATTTCAGTGTGTGCTCTGCCCCGTACACCGTTTTGATGTGGGTGGCCACCCGGCTTGCTGCGGTGGGCAGGTCGGTGCGGTCTTTCTCCACCTCCAGCACCCTTTCCCGGATGCGTTCCACGATGGGGGAGAGTTCAGGAAATTGCTCCAGCAGGGGGGCAGGCTTGCGGGAGGTCAGGTGTGAGAGGTCATGGAACTGGGTGCGGGGCTTCTCAGGATCATTGCTGTCCCAGCCGATCAGGATGTTCAACAGGTCGTGCTCACTGGCAAAGCCTTTCTTCCAGGCATGCACTGCAAGCGTGAAGTCTGGCAGGCTTTTGAAGAAATGCCTGAAGCCCCGGTTGTAACACAACGACAGGCTCCACAGGCGCTGGATCTGCTCGCTGCTGAAATCTTCGAGCTGAAAGGAGGCCAGATCACTGAGGTGGTCCATGCGTGCCCTGGGATCAAGCACCTCCCCCCGCTCGTTTCTGAGGGGTGCTGCTTCACGGTCAATCAGGCTCAGGTGGCTCTCGAAAGCGTCCAGCAGGAAATCAATGGCCCCTGAGGGCACCCCGTCTTTCTTCAGGAACTGCAGGATGTGCTCGATCAGGTGGCGCTTCAGACCCGTGGGCTGGGTGAGCTTTTTCAGCAGGGGGTGGCGCTCTTCTTCTTTTGAGCCGTCAAAGCCCAGTTTCTCGAACTGCCAGATCAGCTGGGTCAGGTCGTGATCCTGCGGGTTCGGGCGGGTCTCCCACCAGCGTTTCCACACTTCACCAAGGGGGAAGACCTCCTGCCTGGAAAGCTGGTGCGTCCAGCTGTACTCGAACAGGTTCCCCAGCACATAAGTCTGGCTCTCCCCGAAATAGTCTTTCAGGGTGATCTCGGTGTCCTTGTGGTGCTCGATCAGGCGGTTCAGCTCCAGCAGGTGACGGATCAGGCCCTTGCGGGCGTAATCCCGTTTGATCCAGCGGGGCTCTTGAAACCCTGAGAGCTTTTCTTCATCAAAGAGGCCCAGTCCGTTTTGCAAGGTCAGCTGCTCATCCGGGACCCTGAGGGCATCAAACAGCTGTGTCTCATTGGGATTTTTGGGGGTGAAGATCTCCAGCACCTCTGAAAGCAGCCCCTGCACTGCTTTTTCTGTTGTTTTATTGCGCACCAGCTGGGTGAGGAGGTCAAGCCCAGCCATCCTGAGGTCGGTTTTTTTCTCCTTCACCAGCCTGCCTGCCGACTGGGTGGTGCTTTCCACGGGCTGATTCAGGAGCAGCTGGGCTGCTTTCTGCCTGACGTCTGACCCTTTGCGGTTGAACAGGGCCTCAATGCTGAGGGTTTCTGTTTCGGTGAGGGTGCGTTTTTCAAGGGCTTCAAAGGCGCATCCCCGAACGAATTCATCGGTGCTGCCGAGGGATTCGACCACATGCTGTCGCAGAGGGCCTGCCTCCAGAGGCTCTTCTTTCAGGCCCCTGAGCAGGTAACCGTGGTGCCAGCTGTCCATTCCGGGTATGTGAGGCAGCAGGTCAGATTTGGGACGGTTCCCGAGCGCATTGGGCAGCAGGTTGAAGGCGGTGCTCCTGCCTGCAATGTAACCGAGCCACGGCCACAACAGGGGCTCCTGTTTGCTGTCTTTCGGCAGCCTCTCCCCGAGGGCAACAAGCTGTTCAAAGGCGTCTGCACCGAGATCCGCAGGTTCACTGCCATGCCCATAAGGAATGCCCATGGTGGCGATCCTGAGGTCCGGGTCCTGCATCAGGCGGCTGCGGTAAAGTCCAAATTCAGGGAGCCCGGTGGCCTGCATCACCTGTGCAGCAGCGTAGCGCCTTTCCACGTCTGCTTCAGAGAGCACCGTCTCACCAAGCTCCAGGGTCTGGCGGGCGTCTTTGAAGCCCACCGCCATCAGGGCGATGTACAGGTTCTGACCGTTTCCCTGCTCCAAGGCGTTTTGGAGTGACTGTTCGTCCTGCAGGAAAGTCAGGAAGGTCTGCAGGTGGGTTTCCAGCGTTTTTCGCTCGGTGACATCCATGTTGAAACCCAGCCACACCCCGACCGCCCGCATCACCGAGGAGAAACGCAGCAGGTCTTCAGAGAGGATCAGTTTCACCATGCGCACAAAAGCTTCAGGGTGCGCCTCATCGACGGTCTCCAGAATCACCTGCCTGAGGCCTTCTTGCCTCTGGGCCGCGAGCAGCAGTTTCTCGCAGTAGGTCCAGGCGTCTTCCCGGCTGCAGCTCAGCAGTGCCCGGGTGACGTGCCGACCCATCAGGCCAATGTCGTGCTCGGTAGAGGCGGTGTCTTTGAGGACCTGCAGCACCTCTTCATCCCCATGGTTGATGGCCGCTGCAAAGAGGTACCCCAGGATGTCCCCCTGGTAACTGCCAATGTGCCCGGCCCACACGACGAACCAGTGCAGGTTTTCTTCGTAATGCCGGGTCAGTTGCCAGAGTCCTTGCATCCAATGCCATTTCTTCTGCAGATTGACCCCGTGCCCCTGAATGCGAAAGGATTTGCGGGAGTACCCGATCTGGTAGGGGAGGGCATCCAGCATCTGCCATGTTCTTTCCACATCCTCTGCGATGCGGGGGAACAGGACCTGAAATACACGGGTGCGTTCTGCAGGGGTCATGGCAAAGAGGGTCTGGGGCAACTGTTTTTCAAGCTGGTGGTGTCTTTCGGTGCGTTTGTAATACGGAAAGGTGTGCAGGTCCAGAAAGTCCTGGGCAAAGGTTCGGGCGGGTTCTGCAGCCTGCTTTGCACGTGACTTGTAGGTTTCTTCCCATTTGACCTGCATGTCCTGCAGGGTTTTGTGTGCGTCTTCGGCCCGCATGTCAGCCGCCCACCAGAGGGGTCAGCCTCACGAACATCACCCGGGAGTTTTCCTCAAGGGTGAGGCTTTCCGAGAGGTCTTCGAGTTGTTTTTCACCCAGGAAAACATAATAGAGTCCGTCTTTGAATGCGGTGATGGCCACCTGTTGTGCTACTGCAACCTGCACCTGCTGTTGTTCTTCCAGGCCACCGGAGGTGATTTTTCCGTTTTCCAGGCCTTTTTGCAGGTCTTCTGGGGTCAGGAGTTTAAACAGCTGTCCATCTTTCTGTCTGGTGTTGAATTGTTCCACCTGGTCTTTCACCACCTCCTCAAGGAGTTCCTGCAGGGTCAGGGTGTCTCTGGAGAGGGTGAGGGTCAGGGGTTCAAAGGCTTTTTTTCGGCCCAGAATGCGGCTTTCCAGAATCATGTGGGTCACCTCGGAATGAAATCAATTGTAACATGAAGCATTATATTCTGTTTTTAACATAATTTCTAGATCTGTTCTGTCGAAGTGCGTTTTTGAATGTCCCAGATGCAGGGTGCCCCACTTGCAAAGCAGGGTACAAGGTGGGTCAGAGGCTGTGGTCATGGATTGAGGTCAGGAAGAAAAAGCACCCCATCGGTGTTCCTGAGCTCTTCTGGTTTGAGGGGAAAATGGGCCGGGTTTGCAGCGGTGTCTGTTCGTTCAGAAAGGGAAGATGCAAGCATGGGCAACAAATCGTGGGTGGCGTAAAGGGTGGCTGCACTGGCCTGCCTTTTCAACTGTCCCTCCACGGTGTCCTGTGCAGGCTCAGGCACCCCATCCGCCTGTCCCACTGCAGTGGCAATGAAGGCATAACTTTTCCCCAGTCGGGCCGACAGGTGCACCCCCACTGGGCACCATTCCAGACTGAGGACGCCTCTCTTCCACCGGTTGACCTGTCGCCCGAGGTGCTGGTTGTGCGCGAAAACCAGGGTCGGACCACGGGGCTTTTCACGCTCAAGAATGGAAAACAGGTTGTCGGTCATCATTTGATCCCTGAGGGTGAGGAGTCTCGCAAGGCGGTGGGGGGAATCGGTGGCCATCAGGGCATGGTAACGCAGCAGGCCCTGTGCGGCCCGGGCATGCAGGTGGGCATGCCAGTAGGCTTCCTGCTCCACTTGCAGGCGTGCCCCTTCGACCTCCAGCAGGGTCATCATTTCATCGGCCATCCAACGGAGTTCCCTGGCCTCTTTTGAGTTCCCGATGGACTGGGTGGGGTCCATGGCGGCGGCAGGGTTCGTCCAGTTTTCTTCCTCTCCACAGAGGTGCAAGAGGGTGTCTCTGTCGACGGTCAAATCAGGCACCCAGCGGGCCAGATGGTCATGCAGCACCAGCAGGGCATGACGGGGACCAGGGGCCCACATGGATTCGGTGGGGGCATCAAAGCCATAAAAACGCAACCTGTCCTCTTCTGACCGTCCAGTGTTGAATTCCCGCATCCACCGGATGAGTTCCTGGTTGGCCTCGAACTTGCCAAAATCATGGCTGAACCCGTGCTGCATGACGTCTTCAAAGTCTCCATCCCCACCAGAGATGTAGGCATCCACCTTCAGGCCTGCAATGAGGTCACTTTCAAGGGCAATGGACCGGTACCCATGATGCTGAACCAGAATCTGAAAAATTTGGTTGCGCCACAGGGGATAGGCCTGCTGGGTGTGGCTGGGTTCTCCCAGACCCAGCAGTCGAGGCGACTCAGGAAGGGTGTCCAGAAAGGACGCGAGGGCAGGACCTGGATCATTCAGGTCCCAGCCGATTTCAGGAAAAGTGGGTTCTGGCATGGCTTACTCCTTTGCCAGAGGGCGCCTGCTCTGGTCCCTCCATTGTTCCTGTGGGCTGCATGAGAAACCTTACGGGATTGCCTTCATAAAGTCTTTATTCTCTGGACAGGACGCTCGGGGACACCTGGAAAACGTGGTTGAGCACGCAGGTGTACTTCAGTGTCATACTATATTGACAGACTACATAATTAAACTATATAGTCAAGCTATGAAAACGAATGGAAACCTCAGGGAGATCCACCCATGAAACACCTCACCACCCTTCTGGTCCTCACCAGCACGTCAGCGTTCGCCCTTGCCCCACTGCCTGCCCGCACAGTCGGCACCACCTACCTTCAGGTGCCCCTCGAAGACCTCAAAGCAGAACTTCAACAACAGAACATCCTTGCCCGGACCACCCCCACAGAACTCACCCTCAACTTGAATGGCATAACCCTGCAGGTGCCCCTCACCCCCTACAACACCCAGGGAGAGCACTATTTCATCAACAACCTGCTGGACCGCATCCTGCAAAAACAACCTGTCCGCATCCAGGGATGGGACCAACTGAACGTCACCACAAAGGGACTCACCCTGACCCTGCAACCCACCGGTCCAGACACCAATTTCCGAAACTGGTACCGTGCAGCAGCAGAATTCTGGTTCACCAGATCCCGGCCTGGCAAAGACCACATGGTGCAGCAAAACCCCCAGGACCCAGAAGAACCCGTGGTTCTGCAAGGCGTTGCACCCAGCCTCAAGAACCGCATTCTGGTTGCTGTGGGAACCAATGCACAGGGCAAGGTGTTCAGCGATGCAAGCCCCATTGACACCACTGGACACTATGAACTGCAGGTGCCCTCCGCAAACACTCCAGGCAACGTGACCTTCATGGTCTTCACAGGTGCCTACATCTCCGGGGCGGCCAAACCCTTCGAGGTGCTCAAAGGCCAGCCTGTCAAATGACTCCACCCGGTCATTCCTGTTGATCTGGGTGCATCAAACCCTTTTCCCAGTCCATGCCCACAATTTGCAAGCCCCTGCACAGAGACTGGCAGCCACGCTGCAAGGTTCTGAATGTCTTCATCACGCCACATCCCATTGGAGGAACCCCATGTTGAAAGCCACCTTCACCCTTTTCCTGCTTGCCACACCCTCTTTCGCTTTTGCCCTGTCTGGCCCTGATTTTCATGTCAGCCCCACCAGCACCCGCCAGGAAGGTGCAACCTACCAGCCTTCTTCAGGACCCATGCCCTGCACGAAGAAGCTTCTCGGGACCACTTATGAAACGGCCACACCCAACGGAAAATGGCAGAATTTCCACTTCACCCTGGACGGGAGCTACACCGTGGAAACCCGGACCTGCATGTGGGGGGACGAGCGGGAATACGTGGTGGATGAAACCCCAGTCCAGCAGGGAGACACCACCCTCTGGTGCCCGACGGTCCGCAAAGGGCCTTTCAAGGAAGCGACCAACGTCTGGCCTCCCCGCCTGTTCACCGGGTCCACGCCGGAGATGTTCGTTTACTGCGGAAAATAAAACCTGGGGCCCCACCTGAAGTTCAGGTGCTTCATCTGCCCACGCCCTTCAAATCCCAGCCACGATCCTCTGGTAATTTTCTGGATCGGTGGCCCCTTCGGTGGACACCACCAGCAGGGTGCTGTCCCGGGTGATGCCCAGTTTTTCCCGTCTGGTTTCAGCCTGCGCTCCTGTCAGCAGGGCAAGAAGTCCAGCGGCCCCTGCGGCCCCGCTTTCCCCCGAAATGATCCCATCTTTGGCCAGCAGGCGCATGGCGTTCTGGGCACCTTCATCAGCCACAGCCACTGCCGCCTGCAGGCCCCCTTGCAGGTAAGGCCACGCCAGGGGAGAGGTGTTCCCGCAGTTCAGCCCAGCCATGATCGAATGGTGGGGTCCTGGAACTTCGGTGAGGGTGCCCTGCAGCAGGCTTTGCAGCACACAGTCTGCTGCAAGGGGTTCCACCCCCACCACTTTTGTTTTCCTGCCAGGAGTGCAGCAATGCTGGACCACCGCAGAAGCCAGGGAACCCACCCCCATCTGCACCGCGACCAGATCAGGAACAGTGGCCTGCAGGTCCTGCAGTTGACTGTCCACCTCCTGAAAGATGGTGCTGTATCCTTCCACCACCCATGCAGGGACTCGGGTGTAGCCCTCCCAGCTGGTGTCACTGATCACCAGGTGCCTGTCACTGGCCTGCTGTGCGGCCCTCTCCACCGCTTCATCGTAGGAGCCGTCAATGACCTCAAGCACAGCCCCTTCGGACACAATGGCTTCTCTGCGGGAGGGCACCATGTCTGCTGGAACCAGAATTTTTGCCTGCAAGCCCAGCCAGTATGCCATCCTTGCCACGGCCCTTCCGTGGTTGCCGTCGGTGGCTGCAATCAGGGTCACGGGAAGGTGGGGTTTCAGTTGTTTCGCCAGTTCACTGAGGGTTTCCCAGGCCTCAAAAGGGCCAAAGTGGGTTTCAAGCTCTTTGTAGGTGGCCCATGATGCCCCCAGAATCTTGTAGGCAGGGAGCCCCAGGCGGTTCTGTTCATCTTTGACCCACACCTGTTTGACGTCCAGTGACCGGGCCAGGGTGGGAGCAGAGACCAGTGGGGTGGCTCTGTATCCTGGGAGTTTCTGGTGAAAGTCCAGCACCTCTGCAGACACTTGGACGGGAAATGAGCGGGTCTCAGGGGCAAAGTAGAAACGCGGATTCTCCATCTCTTCAACCCTCTGCCTGACAGAATGTTTTGATGGTGCGGGTGAGCACTTCACAGCACTGTTCCACGGACTTCAGGTCCACCCACTCTTCGGTGGCGTGCGCTCCGGTGCCCGCAGGTCCAAACACCACCGTGGGGATGCCTGCCTGTTGCAGCAAAGCCGATTCCATCCAGAAGGTTTTCCCGGTGATTTCAGGGGTGTGCCCGAGGACTTCAGAGGCTTGCTGCTTCACGACCTGCACCATCTTCTCGTCTACAGGGACTTCAAAGCCGTCCCTGTGCAGGGTCATCCGGTGCTCTGCCCTGAACCTGGAGTCCTGACGTTGCAGTTCTGACAGGAGCGTTTCAAGCTCTGCTTGCACCTGTTCAGGGGTTTCTGCTGGAAGGGTGCGGCGCTCCAGTTGCAGGGTGCAGGTTTCCGGATAACTGGAAAGCTCCTGACCACCAGAAATCAGGGAAGCATGCACGGAACCGTGTCCCAGCAGGGGATGTGGGGTTCTGCTTTTGAGGTCACCTTGCCACTTTTCGATTTTTCCGAGCACCCGTCCCATGTGGGCGATGGCATCCACGCCCAGGTCAGGTCTGGAGCCGTGCGCAGCTTTGCCGAACGTGGTCACCTCATGCCAGGTGAAACCCTTGTGGGCAATGCACAGGGCAAGTTCGGTGGGTTCTGTCACAATGGCGGCATCTGCAGTGACGGTTTTCAGCAGGTGCTGCATCCCGATGCTGGCGTACTCTTCATCTGCCACGGCGGTGAGGATCACGTCTCCTTGCAGGGCGAGCTTTTTGGCCTGCACCAGAGCGACCATGCAGGCAGCGAGGCCACCTTTCATGTCGTACCCCCCACGTCCATACAGGCGACCATTTTCGATTTTTGGTGAAAAGGGGTCCTGCATGCCTGCTGTGCCCACCACATCCATGTGGGCGTTGAGCAGAAGTGTTTTGCCTCCCCCTGTGCCACGCACGCGGGCCACCACATTGAAACGTCCGGGAGAGAACTCCTCCCGCTGTGCTTCGATGCCCCTTTCCTGCAGCCAGTGCTGCACATAAGCCGAGATCTCCCGTTCTCCTTTGCCGTCTGGAACAAGGTCAGGGTTGGTGGAGTCGATGCCCACCAGTTGACAGAGCAGCTGCTGCAGGTCATCCATGGTGAGAGTAATATATCACATATCACTGCTGGCTCAGGATCAGGAGGTCTGGGTTTCCAGTTCCCGGGCGGCCCGTGTCACCTGATGGGCCAGTGCATCTGTGAAAGCATCGTTCAGTGGGGCGTTTTGCACCAGCAGGCGGTACCAGACCGGACCGAGGGCCAGGTCCACCAGGAAGGTTTCCTGTTCTTCAGTGAAGTGGGTGTGTTTGCGGCGGATGATGTCCCGCAACCTTGTGCGGCGTTTGATCAGGTGGCGCTCCCGCAGTTCTTTCAGGAAATCACTGTCCTGAAGGCCCTCGGCCATCAATGCCCGGTTGGTGACCCCGCAGTTGCTGTTCAGCAGGGTTGCGGTCTGGCGCAGGTACAGGCGCAGGTCTTCTTCGAGGCTTCCGGTGTCTGCTGCGGGCGGCATGCGGTTGGCATCATCGACAAAAGCGTCCAGAATCAGGTCCCGTTTGTTTTTCCAGCGGCGGTACAGGGTCTGTTTGGCGATGCCGGTGTGCTGGGCAACGGCTTCCATGCTGATGGCCGCATACCCGTGTTCGGTGAGGAGTTGCAGGGCTGCTTCTTTGGCGGCATCTGAGTGGGCGTTGTTGCGTGGGCGACCGATCGACATGTCTTCAGTGTATCACGGGCCAATTAACGATACGTGACGTTGCGTATTGACAATACGTGACGATGCGTATTTAATCTAATTATGCAACGGAGCGTCTCGAAAAATGATGCAAGACCCACTGGAACCGCCCTCTCGACCCTGTCACTCGCCTATTTCATGCTGGGCACCAGCACCCTCTCGGTGGTGGCCCTCAGCACCCCCATCAGCCATGACCTGCATGTCACCGGAGCCCAGACTGGACTGCTGGTCACGGCCTTCTCCCTGACTTTTGCCGTCTCTGCCCTGCTTTCCCCCTTGCTGGTAGGCCACTGGCCCCGCAAATGGCTGCTGCTGGGAGGCATTGCCTTGCTGGTGGTCGGTCTGCTGCTCGGTGCGGCAGCTCCCAGTTTTCCACTGCTGCTCCTCACCCGCATCATCGCCGGGATCGGTGGAGCCCTGCTGGGCCCCGTGCTTTCCGCCACGGCCAGCATGCTGGTCCCTCCCCAACAGCAGCAACAGGCGCTCTCCAGGGTCTTTTCGGGCTTCACCCTCTCCTCGGTGCTGGGCATCCCCTTCACCTCGGTGATCGGTCCTTTGCTCGGCTGGAGGGGCACCCTGCTCCTGCTCAGCGTGTTGCTGGTGGTCACAGCAATCCTCATCTGGAAGCTGGTCCCGCATATTGCAGGCGGAAACCGGGTGACCCCTGCCACCTACCAGCGGGTGTCCCGCACGCCAGGACTGTTCCCCGCTCTGGGCACCACCCTGCTGCAAATTGGTGGGGTGTTCGTGCTGTACGCCGTGATCGGCAGCTACCTGACCCAGCGTTTTGACAGCAGCCCCACCTGGATTTCTGCCACCTTCCTGGCGTTTGGCATTGCAGGGGTGCTGGGAAATGCCCTGGTGGGCACCCTCAATGCCCGCCTCGGCAACAACCGGATGCTGCTGCTCGGGCTTGCAGGTGGGGCTTTTGCGATCCTCACCCTGCTCCTCGACCCTGCAGTTCCCCTTGCAGGACTCCTCAGTTTCATGGTGCTGTCCTTCTTTGCGCAGATGTTCCAGACCCCCCAGCAGGAACGCATGATCCGTCTGAATCCCGCAGAGCGCAACCTGATGCTGGGCTTCAACTCCGCCACCGTCTACCTCGGAATCAGCCTCGGTTCGGGCCTCGGCAGTCAACTTCTGGCAACCCTGGGCAGCCAGTGGCTTGCCGCTCCAGCGCTGCTCATGATGCTGGGAGGGCTTCTCCTCACCATGACTGTGGTGCGAGCCAATCGCAACAGGGCTGCAGCGGTGGATGCAGCTGCCACCGACTGAACGCAGGATCACGCAAAAGCCAGCTCCGAAAGAGGGGCTGGCTTTTGTGCTGTCAGGAGGGCAATCCTCAGGATGGGCCTGAGTTGTGCACAAAATAAGGTTTCTGACAGATCAGGCGGGGTATAAACGGTTTGAACCCAGTCAAACATCCAACCACTTCCCGGAGACCTGCATGGACCACCAGACCCCCACCATTGCCATCCTCACCGACTGGATCGGACCCTTCCAGAAGACTGTGCTGGGTGCCCTGCAAGAGACCCTCAATGCAGCAGGGGTGGGCACCGTCACCTACGTGGGTCGGGAAGTGCACCATCCCAACCCCATTTATGGCACCAGCAACGACATCTACCACCTGTTTGACCCACAGGCACATCAGGCGGTCTTCGTGCTCACCTCCACGCTGGGCAATCACAGCATCGATCAGGAGCTTCTTGCTTTCATGCAGCCGTTCTTGCAGCTTCCGGTGGTGGGCTTCGGGCGGAAATTGCCGGGCATCCCCACAGTGCGCCTCAGCAACAGAAGTGGCATGCAGGAACTGATGGAGCACCTGCTGATCGAGAGGGGATACCAGAATTTCGTCTTCATGCGTGGGCCTGAAGACAACCCCGAATCCATTGAGCGGGAAGAGGTGTTCCGGGAGGCCCTGCGCCAGCATGGACGGGAGTTTCAGGAGGACCACTGCCTGAATGGAGCGTTTTACCCTCCCACCGCGAGACACGTCATGATGCACTTCCTGGAAGCAGGCCACCGGGATTTTGATTGTGTGGTCTGTGCCAACGATGAAATGGCCCTCGCGGTGATGGGGGTGCTCGAAGAACACGGTCTGCATGTCCCTCAGGACGTGGCGGTGGTGGGTTTTGATGACATCGAGATGGGGCAGTTTGGTTCCTCACCCCTCACCACCGTGCATCAACCTGTCTCCGAGATGGCAAAAGTGGCGGCCCGGATGCTGCTGGCGATGCTACAGGGCATGCCCCAGGAGGACGTGCTGGTTCCCTCCAGACTGGTGGTCCGGGAGTCTTGTGGCAGTGCAGGAAAACGGCCAACCCAGGTGGCCCCTGTGGAACAGGGTGAAACCGAGAGAACCCTGCACCAGTTGTTCCTTTCAGACCTGGAAACCGCAGGGGAGGTGTTTCTGCCCGCCTGGAAGAAAGCGCTGGAGGAGATTCGCACGGCTGCAGAACTCGAGCGCCACCAGCAGTTGCTGCTCCACTGGAGCGTTGACCTGCAGCACCTGCAAGCCGCCCAGCAGCAACGGGCACTCGCTCTGGGATTGCAGGCCAGCCATCTGGTTTCTGAACGCATCCTCAGGCTGGAAACCCGGCACACGGTGGGGCAACTGCAGTACACCCGGCACGTTTCCCATGTGGGCACTTCGATGGGAGCACATGACACCCTGGAAGGCCTGCTGGATGAACTCAAGCACAGCCTTCCCTCGATTGGACTGCACTATTTCATGCTGGCCCTCTACGACCACTATGGACCCACCCCGGGTTCACGGCTGAAAATTCACCTGAGCAGTGGAGGCGTGGGCACGGAAGGGGATGTACTGGAGACCCGTGCCTTGCTTCCGGGTTATTTGCTGCAGCGTCCACTTCTCAACTGGCAGGTCCACCCGATTTACGTGAATGACGAACATTATGGCTGTTTCATGATGGTGGAACCGCAAGGCTGGGGAGGAGATGAGGAACTGCTGCGCTATCTGGTGACCCGCAGCATCCACCACATGGTGAAAACCCGCGCGCTGATCCGGCACTCTGAGGAACTGGAGCAGCAGGTGCAGGATCGCACCCGGCAACTGGAGGAGGCCAACCGGGAATTGCGCCGCAGTTTGCTGCTGGATGGCCTGACCCGTGTGTACAACCGCTCGGCGTTTGACGATTACCTCAGGCGCATGTGGAAGGAACACCAGCGTTCCGGCCAGAGCCTGTCGGTGATCATGTGCGATGTGGATTTCTTCAAGAAGTACAACGACGCCTGCGGGCACCTTGCCGGAGATGACTGCCTGCGTGCCATCGCACAGGCCCTTTCTCAGGCGGCCTACCGACCTGGAGACATGGTGGCCCGCTATGGTGGAGAAGAATTCGTGGTGGTGCTCCCTGATACCACTGCAGAAGGGGCAAAGCACGTTGCAATGCGCATTCAGGAGACAGTGGCGGCCCTGAAACTCCGGCATCCGGCTTCAGAGGTGTCTCCCCACATCACCTTGTCCATGGGGGTGAAGGCCCATGTTCCCCGTGCAGGGGAGGACCCCATGCAACTGGTGCATGCGGCCGACCAGGGGCTGTATCACTCCAAACGACTCAGGCGAAACTGCATCACGGTGCTGTGATTCTGCTGCCCTCAGGTTCAGAAGGCTGTGCTGGAGAGGGAAAGCCTGTCCCGGGCTTCTGTTTCGAGTTCCTGCAGTTCTTCAAAGGTCCCCGGGTAGGTCTGGTGAATGCCTGCTTTCACCTCTTCGCGAATCTTTTCGATGCGCTCCAGGGCAAGGTCTCCCTTGTTTTCTGCGGTCAGGGTGACCACCTCCACCAGCGCCTGAAACAGCTGGGGCCACCACTCAGGACAGGGGCTGTTCTGCAACTCCCTGGCACGCTGTGGATTCTCAAGGTGTCTGGCCTGCACGTAGGCCTCTGACCAGTCGCTCACGCCCCCCCAGGCTTCAGGGTCTGCCAGGGTTCGGAAGGTTTTGAGGGTGTCCATCGCTTCGGGGATTTTTTTGTGGGACACCTGGTGGTGGTGCAACATCCACAGCAAACGGGTGATCAACTGGGGGTGTTTTGCCTGGTGTGCAGCTTTTTGCAGGGGTTCAAGGGGAATGTCTTCTGCCCGGACGCGCCTGAGCAGGGACTGCATGCAGTACAGCACCATCAGGGGTTCGGCGTCTGTGCGAAACTTCCAGAGGTTCCACAGAAACCAGCCATCATGGGTCATGTGTTCGGTCTGCAGGGGATACAGGTTCCACAGGATGCTGTACACGCTGTAAATGGCCAGACATCCCCACAGGACCTGCGGCACTCCGGAGGTCAGCGAGAACCCTGTGGTGGCGACCAGCAAAGTGAGAACATCCATGACCACGCCTGCTGTCCACAGCCACACATACCTCGGCGCCAGACGACCCTGCAGCATCTGGAGGGTGGTTTCTGCTGTCACCATGCCCTGATAACCCCTGGGAGGTGCTTTCCACCTGAGCCTCCAGCCTTCTTCCTCATGGATGACCAGCACATGAAAAACCTGAATGGAGGTCACCTGAAACCCCTGGTGTCTGGCGGCCAGAAGGTGCCCCAGTTCATGCAGGGTGGTGCACAGCAGTGCACAGATCCAGGTGATGAAGATCATTGCGGGCACTTCCAGGCCATGTGTAGGTCCCAGGCTGCTGAGGGTCTTCTGCACGCCGGGTTGCATGAACATCGCTATGTAAAGGGGCACAGTGATCAGGTAGACAAGATAAATCAAGGCGTCCTCCAGAATTCCAATGCTGTAGCCAGACGGTCATTTTTTCATGGCTGATTGCTTTATGGTAGCTGAAAAAGAGCAGACCTGATCGAATAAAGGGAGCTCTGTGAAAAGCATAAACTTTCACCAATCCATGTTCGAATGTGTTCGATTTTTTTCAGGGTGCCTCAATCACCTGCACCTGACGCTCCTGCATGAACGCCCGGGCCTCATCAGGAGCCTGATCGGTGATCCACAGGTCCACGGCGTCCACCGGGGCGAACGTGGCAAAACCCAGGTTTCCCCATTTGCTGTGGTCGGCCATCAGCACCTTCTGGTTGCTGCGCTTCAGGATTTCTGACTTCAGCTGGGCCTCGATCAGGTTGGTGTTGGTGAGGCCGCTTCTGGGGTGGATGCCACACGCCCCCACAAAAAACACGTCGTAATTGTACTTCTGGATCATCTGGATGGCGTCCGGACCCACCAGACTGAAGGTGCCCTGGTAGGCTTCTCCTCCGATCAGGTACAGGCGGCATTCGCTGTGCAGTTCATAGGCAATGTTGATGGCGTGGGTCACCACATAAACCGTGCGGGCCAGTTGTGGATCGGCTTTGAGGGCCAGGGCCAGTTGAATGGCGGTGGTTCCCGCGTCAATGTAGATGGTCTGCCCGGGCTGGATGAGCTCCCTGGCTTTCAGCCCGATGCGCTCCTTGGGGCCTCTGGAGAGCTTCTGGCGCTCCTGGTACTGCATGTCCATGCTGTTGAGGGTGGCTCCCCCATGCACCTTCTTGATGAGCCCTCTGGCCGCGAGGGTGTCCAGGTCCCGGCGGATGGTCATCTCGCTGGTTTTCAGCTGTCGGGCCAGTTCGCTGGTGCGGCAGGAGCCTTTTTCCACCAGCAGTTTGAGGATGGTTTGCAGGCGGTCTTCTGCGAGGGGGAGGGTCATGCTTCTGTTTTACCAGAAAATGGCCAGTTTTGTGCGAATTTGTGTCCTTTAAAAACCCGTGCAAACGCACATTGTGAAGACAATGGCCTGTGAAAGCATCAAAGTACCCGGTTTTCGCTCAGGATGCAGCAAGGTGAGGATGTGCGAATGGCTTGCAAACCGCACATCCTCACCTTATAATCAAACAAAATCGAACAATTCCAAAAGCGTCCGATCAGATCCTTTCCTGTCCCCACAGGATTCCCCTGCCCCAGAGGTTCCCATGCTTCAACTGAAAAGAGAAGATGTCTTGCTGGCTGCCCACGCCAGCACCCAGCGTGATGCCATCGAGCAGGTGGCGGCCCTGCTCGCCCAGAACGGCTTCATTGATCCTGCTTATGCCCAGAGCATGCTGGAACGCGAACAGACCGCCACCACCTACCTGGCCCACGGGGTGGCCATCCCCCACGGCCTGCCCCAGCACCGCAGCCTGGTGCACAAAACTGGACTTGCCGTGCTGCAGATCCCCGAAGGGGTGCAGTGGGGACCGGAAAAGGCCCACCTCCTGATTGGCATTGCCTCCCAGTCCGACGAGCACCTCGAAATCCTGCGCCGACTGACCCGCGTGCTCGGCGAAGCTGAAAAAATCCGTGCCCTGCACACCACAACAAGCCCCGAGGACATCATCGAATTCCTCACCGGAAACCGCCCGGAGCCTGAAGCAAAAGGCCTCCCCGATTTCCCTGAAGGCTTTGAGGTGGTGCTTCCCAACCCCACCGGGATGCACGCCCGGCCTGCCCGCAATCTGGTGGAACTCGTCAGCACCTTTGATGCCCAGGTGCGCATCCGGGCCGGGAACCGCACTGCGGAAGCCAGCAGCATGATGGATTTGCTGGGCCTCGGGGCCAGCCGTGGCACCCTGCTGCATGTCAGCGCACAGGGCAAAGATGCTAAAAATGTGCTCACACGCCTGAAGAAAGCCATTCTGGAAGGCCTCGGAGACGACCTCACCGAGCCTGTCACCGAAACGTCCCACCCGGCATTGCACTTCCAGGCCAGCAGCGGGCTGCAGCTCCAGGGCCTCGCGGCATCGGTGGGCCTTGCCATCGGGGAAATCCACCAGCATCGGGTCTTGCACCTGCAGGTGGAGGACACCCCCGCTGACATGGCCGATGAAACCGAAAAGTTGCAAAAAGCCCTCGATCAGGCACAATCCGAACTGCTCGACCTCGCAGAAGGGGTGCGTCACCGTCTGGGCTCCGGCAAGGCCGAGATCTTTCAGGCTCAGGCCAGTCTGCTGGAAGACCCGGCCCTGATCCAGCAGGTGGTCAGCACCATGCTGCAGGGGCACAGTGCCGCCTGGGCGTTCCAGCAGGTGCTCAATGAACGCATCGGTCAGCTGAAAAAACTCGATGACCCGGTGCTCGCTGCCCGGGCGGTGGATTTCAGCGACGTGAAAGACCGGGTGCTCGGTCACCTGCTTGGGCAGATCAACCAGAGCACCCTGAAACTGGACCGCCCGGTGGTGCTGATCGCAGAGGACCTCACCCCCAGCGACACCGCCATGCTCGACCCCGATTTGATTCTGGGTTTCTGCACTGCGGTGGGCGGCCCCACCTCCCACTCGGCCATCCTGGCCCGCAGCCTGGGGATTCCTGCTGTGGTGGGTGCAGGACGGGACGTGCTCAGCATTCCTGCTGGATCGAAAAGCATTCTGGATGGGTTTTCCGGGACACTTTACGTGGAACCCAGCGCAGAAGACATCCGTGAAGCCCAGACCACCCTGCGCAACTGGCAGGAGGAACTTGAAGTGGCCCGCGCGGCCCGCCACCAGCCTGCCACCACCACAGACGGGGTGAGCATTGAAGTGGCCGCCAACGTCAACCGCGCTTCCGATGTGCCTGCCGCCCTGGAAAACGGAGCCGAAGGGGTGGGCCTGATGCGCACCGAGTTCCTGTTTCTGGAAAGCGACCACGCCCCCTCCGAAGAAGAACAGTACCAGGCCTACCGCCAGATGGTCGAAGCCCTGCAGGGCAAACCCCTGATTGTCCGCACTCTGGACATCGGCGGAGACAAGGAAGTGGGTTACCTGGGTCTGGAGCGGGAGGACAACTCCTTCCTGGGCATGCGTGGCATCCGGCTGTGCTTCCAGCGCCCGGACCTGTTTTTGCCGCAACTGCGCGCCATTTACCGGGCGGCCCGGCATGGACCCCTCAAAATCATGTTCCCGATGGTCTCCACCCTGGAGGACTTCCAGAAGGCCCGTGACCTTGCAGAAGGGGTGCGCGTGGAAGTCGGTGCACCGAAAGTGGAGCTTGGCATCATGATCGAGGTGCCCTCTGCAGTGATGCTCGCCGAAGAACTTGCCAGAGAGGTGGATTTCTTCTCGATTGGCACCAACGACCTCACCCAGTACACCCTGGCGATGGACCGCCTGCACCCGGAGCTCGCCCACCAGGCAGACGGATTGCATCCCGCCGTGCTGCGCATGATCGACCACACCGTGCAGGCCGCCCGCAAACACGGCCGCTGGGTCGGGGTGTGCGGAGGGATCGCCGGAGATGTGGAAGGGGCCCTGATCCTCACCGGACTGGGCGTGAGTGAGCTGAGTGTGGCCACCCCGGCGGTGCCCACCATCAAAGCCACCCTGCGGGAAAAAAGCCACCAGGACCTCGTGCAGCTTGCCCAGAAGGCCCTCAGGTGCCAGACCGCCAGGGAAGTGAGGGGCCTCTTGTGAAGGTGGTCACCGTCACCCTCAACCCTGCCCTGGACCTCACCGTGCGCAGCGACCACCTGCAGATCGGTCAGGTGAATCAGGGCCAGGACATGCAGCTGAACCCCGCTGGAAAAGGGGTCAATGTGGCCTCGATACTTGCAGACTGGGGTCTACGTGTCACCGTCACCGGGCTGCTCGGTGAGGAGAACAGTGAAACTTTCGAGCGTCTGTTTGCAAAAAAAGGCATCGCAGACCACTTCATTCGCATTCCCGGAAGCACCCGACTGGGCCTGAAAATTGTCGATGAAGCCCGCCAGGAGACCACCGACATCAACCTGAAAGGGATTCAGGTGGCCCCCCCCCAGGTGGAATCACTCAGGAAAAAGGTTCTGACCCTCGCTGAAACCCATGACCTGTTCGTGCTGGCCGGGAGCCTCCCTCCGGGTGCTCCAGAAGACCTGTACTTCACCCTCATCCGGGATTTGAAGGCCCTCGGGAAGAAGGTGGTGCTGGACACCAGTGGTCGCCCACTGGAACTTGGCCTGAAAGCCAGACCCACTGCAGTGAAACCCAACCTGCATGAACTGTCCCAGCTCACACAGAAAACCCTGAGCACCCCTGAGGATGCACTGGACGCCGTGAAAAGCCTGCAGGGTCTGGAGTGGCTGGTGGTTTCGATGGGAGAACAGGGGGCACTTTTCTTCCACGAAGGAGAAGCCGTGCACGCCATTCCACCCAGGGTGGTGGTCAAAAGCACCGTGGGGGCTGGAGACGCCATGGTGGCCGGACTGGTGGCCGCCCTGCATGAGGGTCTGGAGGTGCAGGAGGCTGCACGTCTGGCAACGGCTTTCTCGGCGGGCAGCATTCAGCAGATTGGCGCGAACCTTCCTGAGGCAAATGTCTTGCAGGAATTGCAAAGTCACGTTCAAGTGGTCACCCTCGCCTCCGGGCGGGTCTGAGGAGGATTTATGGCAAAGATCGTTGCAGTCACATCATGCCCCACCGGCATTGCCCACACCTTCATGGCCGCTGAGAGCCTGCAGCAGGCCGCGAACCGCCTCGGGCACCAGATCAAAGTGGAAACCCAGGGTTCGGTGGGCACCCAGAACACCCTGACACAAGCGGACATCGAGCAGGCAGATGCGGTGATCATCGCAGCAGACACCAAAATTGACCTCTCCCGGTTCTCAGGAAAGAAAGTCTTTGAGTTCAGCACCCGGAATGCCATTCAGGACAGTGCCGGGATCATTGATCAGGCGCTTAAAGGAAACCAGTCCTCTACAGCAGCAATTGCACAGGCCCTCAACATTGTGGCCATCACCTCCTGCCCCACCGGAGTGGCCCACACCTTCATGGCCGCCGAAGGGCTTCAGCAGGGTGCAACGCAACTCGGGCATCACATCAAGGTGGAAACCCAGGGCTCGGTCGGAGCCCAAAACACCCTGTCTGCGCAGGACATCGAAAAAGCCGATCTGGTGATCATTGCCGCAGACACCAACGTGGACCTGTCCCGCTTTCAGGGCAAGAAACTCTACTCCACAGGCACCAAACCGGTGATCCACGACAGCCAGAAGGTGGTGCAGACCGCCATCGTGCAGGGGCAGGTGCACGGGGCAGCAGCGGGGGGTGCCTCCTACGCGGACACGGTGGCCCGCAACAAGGAGCAGAGCAGCCAGAACCGCACCGGGGCCTACAAGCACCTGATGACCGGGGTCAGTTTCATGCTGCCTTTCGTGGTCGCAGGGGGCCTTTTGATCGCCATTGCGTTCGCACTCGGGGGCATCAATGTCTTTGAGGAGGTCAACAAGGGCACCCTTGGGTACAACCTCTTCCAGGTGGGTGCCAGAAACGCCTTCGCATTGATGGTTCCGGTGCTCGCAGGATACATTGCTTTCTCGATTGCGGACCGTCCTGGCCTCGCGCCAGGCATGGTGGGGGGCATGCTGGCCGTCAGTGCAGGAAGTGGCTTCCTGGGGGGCATGATTGCAGGGTTCCTGGCCGGTTACCTCGTGCAATGGCTCAACAAGAATATCCAGCTTCCCCGCACCCTGCAGGGCCTCAAACCCACCCTGATCCTGCCTCTCCTGGGCACCACGTTGGTGGGCCTGCTGATGATCTACGTGATCGGCACACCTGTGGCCGCAGTTCTGAATGCCCTCACCGAGTGGCTGAAAGGCATGAGCGGCACCAACGCCGTGCTGCTCGGGTTGCTGCTGGGTGCAATGATGGCTTTCGACATGGGTGGACCCGTCAACAAGGCCTCTTACGCTTTTGCCACCGGACTGCTCGCCAGTGACATCTTCGGCCCGATGGCCGCCGTGATGGTGGCCGGCATGACGCCTCCTCTCGGTCTGTGGCTGGCCACATTGCTCTTCAAGAACCGCTTCACCACCGAAGAGCAGGAAGCCGGAAAAGCCGCTGCGGTGCTCGGGATCAGCTTCATCACCGAGGGGGCCATTCCCTTTGCTGCCCGTGATCCCCTGAGGGTGATTCCCTCCCTGGTGGCGGGTTCCGCAGTGGCCGGAGCGATCAGCATGATGGCCGGTTGTGCCCTGCGGGTCCCCCACGGTGGTGTCTTCGTGCTGCCCATCCCCAACGCCGTCACCAACCTGCCGATGTACGTGGTGGCCTTGCTTGCAGGCACGGTGGTCACAGCGGTGCTGCTCGGGATGCTGAAAAAGCCCGTGACGGACGTGAATGCAGGTGAAGCAAAGCCTGCCTCTGCAGCCCAGCAGAAAGTTCAGGGCTGACCGGAGCAAAGTCAACAACAGAACCGCCAGGGATCATCCCTGGCGGTTCTGTTGGATCACTGCATGGTGGGTCGCTCAACATGTCTGGCAGGAAAAGTCAACCTGCAGAGCGCTTTTTTCAGCGGGCCGAAGGTCAGGATGGTGCAGGCCAGTGTCTGCGGTCCTCCTCAGGCCCCGGCTTCTGTTTGCTGTCTTTCCCTGTCCTGACGGATGATGGCGTACATCCAGGCATCAGCGTTTTTTTCACCCCAGCGCTGGTATTGCCTCAGGGTTCCCTCCAGGGTCATGCCCAGACGCTCCGCGACTTTCGCCGAGGCAGGATTGTCCACATGAATGGCCGCCTGAACCCTCAGCACCCCCAGGTCCTTCAGGGCGTAATGCACAACAGCGTGCGCTGCTTCGGTGGCAAAGCCTTTTCCCCAGTGGGGCACCCCCAGCCAGTACCCCAGTTCTGCCCAGCGGTGAAAACCGTTGAGGGCCAGTTCCAGACAGCCCACAAGCTGGTCCTGATGCACCATGGCCCAGGTGATCTGCTGCCCGGCCTGTGCTTGTGTTGCATGGCTCTCAATCCAGCCTCTGGCTGCACCTGCAGGGTAGGGAAAGGGGACATAAGTGCAGCGGGCCACTTCGGGAACCCCTGCCAGGCGTTCCACCACAGGGGCATCTGCAAGAACGAAAGGACGAAGCATCAAACGGGATGTGGTGAGCACAGGAATGGCTGAGGTCATGGTGGCTCCTTGATGGGGATATGCACCAGCATAGGGAAAGGCAAACTGGAGGGCATCTGCACAACGACATAGGCAACAGTGGGTCATCCGGCAGAGTGCAGGCTGCCCCTTTTGAGGCTGGTCTCTCAAACCTTTCTTTTTGTGCCTGTGATCAGACTTTCACAGAGCCCGAAACACCCTGGAGGCAGCTGACGATTTCTTTTAGAACCACACCTCCAGACCTTCATAAAATGGGTTTTTCTACAGCCTGCGAAACACTTTCTCTGTAAAATGGAAACGTTTATCTGAATGTTCATGTGCCCTGCCTCTCTTTCGGCCCCTTCGTCTCAAGGAGCATCCATGCCTGAATCCCAATCTCTCGCCGTCCAGGCCACCCGGCTGGCCCTGGAATGGCCTGCAGGCGCATCCTTTCGGTTCGCTGCCCTTTTTGCCCAGGCCCTGAATTGCAGCACTTCGGCGGTGTGGCTCACCCGTCCGGGAACCGAGTGGCTGACGGTGGTGGGGCATTATGGGATCAGTGGCAGGGACCTGCAGCTTTTGCAGCAGACAGAGCTGCACATGAAGGGCGAAAAGCTGGCCTGTCAGGCCCTCAAAACAGAGCAGATCAAACTGGTGTGGACCTCAGACCTGCAGGAACTCGGCCCCACCGAGGGGACCCTGATGCAGGCTTTTGGCCTCTCCACCCTGTACTGTTGTGCCCTGAGGTTGCCGGATGGGGCGTATGGGGTGATGTACGCGGCTTCCAGGGAGGTGCAGCAGCCCGAAACCGGGCAGATTGTGCTGGCCGCACAGGTGGCCCAATCCCTGACGGTGGGACTGTACAACCAGGAACTCCGGGCGCAGGCCCGCCGCAGTGAACGCAGGTTTCAGCGCATCACCGACCATTCGCTGGATCTGATGATGGTGCTTCAGGGCAGCACCATCACTTACGTGAACCCCTCCTGTGAACACATTCTGGGGTACACCCAGAAAGAGATGCTGGGTACGGATTTCACCGGGTATGTGCACCCGGAGGACCTGGAAAAGACCCTGCAGGCCGCAGCACAGCTTTCTGAGGAGCAGGACGTGATGTTCTTCCAGAACCGTTTTGTGCACCAGAGTGGCAGGACGGTGCACCTGGAGTGGAATTCGGTGTTTGTGGATGGAGAAACCATCGGCATGGCGCGCGATGTCACGGGCCGCATGGAGATGCAAGAGGAGTTGCTCAGGCGGCAGCAGGAACTGGAATTCATTGCCCAGAATGCAGCCACTTTTGTGGCCCACTTCAACCGGGACCTGGAGCGGGTGTACCAGTCCCCGAACAGCCACCTGTTGCACGGTTACCACCCTGATGAACTTCCAGCGACCCTCACCGCTTTTCTGGTGCATCCACTGGACCAGGAACGGCTCTCGGAGTTGATCCAGCAGGGCATTCAGGAAGGCTGGCGCCTGCACCATGTGGAGTTCCGCATGCGCCACCGCAGTGGACGCAGCTTCTGGGTGCAGACGGCCATCCGCTTCCTGTGGCAGGAAGGGCATTTTGATGGGTTGATCCTGACCACCATGGATGTCTCGGACCGGGTGGAAGCCCAGTTGCAATTGCAAGAGGCCCTCGAAGATGCCCGGGGACTGGTGGATTTCACGGTTCGTCTGGAAGAAACGCAGGATTTCAGGGAGGTCACCCGGGTGGCCCTGGAGCACTGTGTGCACCGCATGCCTTTCAACATGGCCATCTACATCGAATTCCAGGGGGAAGGGCCTGTGGTCGAGCAGGTCGCCACCCGGGACCTGGTGGTTGATCCGGAGGTGCTGGAGCAGGTGGTGCGGGACCACTTCCGGCAGGTGGGGGACAGGGAACTTGCTTTGCTGACCACCCACCGCATGCGGCTGTACGATCCAGACGCCGCCACCTGGATGGACTGCCAGCCGGGTCTCCTTTTCCCATCCCAGCAGGTCATTTTGTCGGTGCAACTGGACGGGCAGCTTCGTGGGGTGATTGCCCTGTCCCGGTCCAGGCAGGACACCCACCTGGAAGAGACCACCCTGAAGCTGCTGCGAGCCATTCAGGACCGCATCAACCACGCTGCAGAGCGCTCCCTGCACCTCCATCAGCTGGCCTCCAGCCGGGAGGAAACCCTGCGCACGCTGGGCATTGTGCTGGAGCACCGGGATTTTGAGACCAGGGGGCACACCGATCGGGTGGTGGAGCTTTCCGTGGACCTGGGCCGGACCCTGGGGCTCGGTGAGGAAGAGCTGCTGGCCCTGCGCTGGGGCGCGTTTCTGCACGACACCGGAAAAATGGCCATCTCAGATGCCATCTTGCTGAAACCCGGAAGGCTCACCCCCGAGGAGTTCGAGGTGGTCAAAAAGCACAGCCAGATTGGGTTTGACATGCTCAGGCACATTCCCACCCTCACCCGTGAAAGCCTGCAGGTGGTGTTGCACCACCATGAAAAGTGGGATGGGACAGGCTATCCTGCAGGCCTGAAGGGCACAGGCATCCCGTTCCTGGCCCGGATTTTCACGGTGGTGGATGTGTACGATGCGCTGGTGTCCAGAAGGCCCTACAAGGAGCCTTTCAGCCATGAGGACGCCATGCAGGAAATCGAGCGCTGCTCCGGGGGCATGTTTGATCCCGGGGTGGTGGTGGCTTTCAGCAGCCTGATGCGCTCCAGAATGCAGGGCAGGTAGACCCTGCGTGGGTGGTTTGTCCTGACGGTGCTTCTGGGACGCTTGTCCTGATGCAGGGGCTTTCTGACGTGTGGTCCTTTGCCGTGCAGCAAGACAGCTTTTGCTGCTCGCTGGCATGGGTGGGACGTTTGACTTCCAGGGAGGTGAAGACCACTCGGGACATTTTTCACAAGGGTGAGGGGTACCATGAAATCAGAAAGAAAGAAGGTGTGCACCATGAGCACCACACAAGACCTCCGTACGCAAATCCCCGAACCCACCCTCACCCGCTTCCTCTTCGCCGACACCCGCCTCGCCCCCCTCTGGACCCTCCTCAGAATCTGGCTGGGCTACGAGTGGCTGCATGCTGGATGGGGCAAAGTCACCAACCCCGCAGGGGTGTGGGTCGGAGACAAAGCCGGGGTGGCCATCGAAGGCTTCCTGAAAGGCTCACTGGCCAAAACCCAGGGAGACCACCCCGATGTGTCAGGCTGGTATGCCAGTTTCATCCAGAACGTTGCGCTCCCCAATGCAGAACTGCTGAGTTACATGGTGGCGTTTGGTGAAGTGTTCGTGGGGATCGCCCTGATTCTGGGCCTGTTCACCGGAATTGCAGCGTTCTTCGGCGGATTGATGAATGCGAACTTCCTGTTCGCGGGGACCGTGTCCTCGAACCCGATCATGCTGGTGGCTGCGTTTGCGATCGTGCTGGGGTGGAGGATTGCAGGGCATTACGGTCTGGACCGCATTGCGCTCCCGATGGTGGGGGTTCCCGGAGCTCCTGGAAGACTGTTCAGACGAGTCACTCCTCAGGCGAAACCCGCCCTGTAAACCTCCTTTCTGGAAGACCCGCACCCTGTGCGGGTTTTTCTTTTTTGATTGCAGGGCTTCCTGTCTTTCAAACAGGCTGGACTTCATGAAGTGATGGTCCTCACGTGGTGGAATGCACCTGCACCCTAAGATGAAAACCATGCCACAACCCACTGCTGCGACCTCTTGCTGGCATCTTCAGACCCTGGGCACCGTGAACCTGTGCTCAGGACACCACCAGCGGCCCCTGGACCGCCGCACCGCCCTGCTGCTTGCTTATCTTGCCCTTGAGGGAAAAGCCCACAAGCACCGCCTGGCCGGGATGCTCTGGCCGGATTCCGGTGAGGTCACCGCCCGGGCGAACATGCGGCAACTCCTGCGCCGCCTGCGGGTGGGACTGGGTGCCAGTGTGGTGGATGGAACGGTGCACCTGCACCTCACCGATGCAGTGCAGGTGGACGTGTGCCTGCTGCAAGACGCCGTGGCCAGCAAAAACCACCAGAAGGTGCTGGCTTTTGAAGGGGAGTTGCTCGAAGGCATCGAGGTGGATGACCTTCCCGAAATCCAGGAGTGGCTGGTCTCTGCCAGAGAGCAGGTCTTTGAGCAGCGCAGACAGGCAGCGCTTGCTGAATCCCTCAGGCTGGAGCAGGAAAAAGACTGGCAGGGTGCACTCACCTGCGCATTGATGCTGCTGCAACTGGACCGCCTGAGCGAGGAGGCCCACCGTCTGGTGATGCGCCTGCAGTACCTGCTCGGGGACAGAGGGGCTGCACTTGCAGCTTTTGAGCGCTGCCGCCAGGTGCTGCAAGAAGCCCTCGGAACCGACCCCACCCCGCAGACCTGCGCCCTGGCCCGCGACATCCAGCAGGGTGCGTTGCCGGGTCCTGCAGGGCCCGGTCCTGCTGCCTTGCCCCTTTCTGTGCTGCGACCTCCAGTGCTGGTGGGAAGAGAACAGCACCTGCAGCGCCTGCAGAAAGGGAAGGCAACGGGCCTCCTTCCCCTCCTCACCGGGGAGACGGGCATGGGAAAAACCCGACTTGCCCTGGACTTCGCCCACCAGCAGGGAGCTGCCGTGCATGTGGCTTTCCGGTCCACCGATCAGGGCATTCCCTACGCGGGCCTCTCCAGGCTGCTGAAGATGTTGCTGCAAGCCTCCCAGCGTGCACAGTGGCCTGGCTGGGTGCGTCAGGAAGTGGCCCGCATTGTGCCCCACCTGCACCCTGAAGTGCCTGCCCCCATCACCTCTGACCTGGAGCGCCTGCGGTTTTTTGAAGCCCTGGTGGAAGGGATCACCCTCAGCGCCAAGGACCTCCCCCTGGTGGTGCTGGATGACGTGCATCATGTGGACCCTGCCAGCCTGGAATTTCTGCAGTACCTGTTTTCCAAGGTGTTGCCAGAGCAGGCCGTTTTCCTGGTCACCTGCACCTCCCACAGTGCAGACCTCCCCCGGGTCTGGCAGGATCTGGTGCAGGCCGGACTGGCCTTTCAGGTGCACCTCGAAGCCCTGCGTCCGCACGAGATGCAGGAAATGCTGGACCACATGGGGGAAGCCTTTGCGGAAAAAGACATCCAGTTGCGGCTGATGGACTACTCGGCAGGGAACCCGATGCTGCTGGTGGAGGCCGCACGTTACCTGCTGGAATCAGACGGCTCTCTGCTGCCTGAAGGGCCCATCGGTGGGCAGGTGCGGCAGGTGCTGCAAAAACGCCTGGAAAATCTGCCTCTGGAGGTGCTGCGGGTGGCCCGGGCAGCAGCGGTGCTCGGGAACGACTTCACCTTGCAACGGGTGGCGGAGGTGCTGGGCAACCCGCCCGAAACCTTGCAGGTGCCCTGGGAAGCGTTGCACGAGAAACAACTCCTGCAACAAGACCGCTTCACCCACAGTGAACTTCCAGAGGTGGTGCTGGGCAGCACCCCTCCAGCAGTGCTGAACCTGCTTCACCGCCGCGCCGCCCAGATCCTGGTGCAGGAGCAGGCTCCCGCTGCCGAAATTGGTCGCCACTGGCTGGCTGCCGGGCACCCCCTGGAGGCCGCAGCGGAATTCTCCCGGGCAGGGGAGCATGCCACACTGCAGTACCGGGCCAGAGAATCCGCCCACTTTCATGCGCAGGCCGCAGAACTGCATGAAGCCCTCGGAGACAGGGTCAGGGAATTCGAATCGCTGGCAAGGCAGGCCGATGCCCTGGGTGTCCTTGCCGACCTGGAAGCCCATGAGGGGGTGCTTCACAGGCTGGAAGCCCTGGCATCCACCCCCGATGAGAAGGCCACCTACCACCTGCATCTGGCGCAGCACCATTTTGCCCGGGAAAACATCCACCTGCTCGCCCAGATTGCCCGGGAGGGCATCCACTGGGTGAGGCAAACCACAAACCATGTGCTGGAGTTGCGCTTTCAGGAGGTTCTGTTCTTCGAGGCCTACTACCGCCGTGATTCCCATGCAGCCCTGCAGGCCGTCCGGCAGGCCGCCGAACTTGCTGAGAAACACGGGGAGGTGTCGTGGCAGGCCCGGGCCATTGAAGGAGAAGCCCTCATTGTGGGAAACCACGACCTGCAGGCTTCCATCGGGCTGTTGCTGAAGGCCGAACAGCTGTACCGGGAAGCTGGAGACCGCACCGGGATCGCTGCAGCAGCCAGCAAGCGGGGCACCGATCTGGTGAAGTCCGGAGAAGTGCATCAGGCGTTGCAGGCTTTCGAAGAGGCCCACCAGAATCTGCAGGACATTCAGGGCCATGACGACGCCAGGGCCAACAGCATTTACGGCATGAGCGTGTGTCTTGCCCTGCTGGGACGTTACCGGGAATCCCTGGGGTGGCTGAAGGGGGTCAGGGAAGGACAGTACCGTCACCTCCCCATGCAGCAGATGATCATGCAGGTGCGTCTGGCAGGGATGCTGCTCACCTTTGGGGCACCAGATGAGGCTCTGGTGGAAGTGTCAGAGATCCTGAAAGAGGGCAAAGAACTCGGGTACAATCAGGCAGATTTGCTGCTGGTGGCTGCCCGCATTCACCGTCACCTGGGCAGAACAGCCGACGCCAGACGCATCTGGGAAGACGCCCACCAGAGCAACGAGGAGCACCCCGATCACTTCACCACCATCCGGCTGAGGCTGGAAGAGGCCGCGCACCTCCCGCTGGAAGCCCAGGTGGAGGCCTTGCAGGGCATGGAGGCTTTCTGCCGCAGCCATCACCTGGACCGTGCAGAAACCGCCTTGCAGGCCAGACGTGCCATTCTGCACCTGCAACTGGGCCTTGAACCGCTGGAGGTGAACCCCACAGAAGCCCACCTTTACTTCTTCGGGATGGAGGACCGCTGGTTGCTGCAGGCCCATCAGGCGGCCCTGTTGCCACCCGTGGAGGCCCGTCAGGCGCTTGAAGCACTGCGTGCCAGGGTCCAGCAGGTGGTTTCAGAGCATGTGCCTGTGGAACATCAGGCCACGTACCTGAGGGCAAACCCTCAGATGGTGGCGTTGCAGGCCGTGCTGGGCCCCCTCACGGAAGACATGGACAGCCGAAGCCCATCCTGATCTTTCAGCGGTGGTGCTGCTGGCTGTCCCCGGGGGCCTCCTCCCGTTCGGTCATGGAGTAATCCCGCACCACAGAGGCAATGCGCAGGCGGTAGTGCTCGAAGACCTCCTGCCTCCCCTCCTGCTGGGCGAGGCGGTGCAGTTCCAGGTTGCGCCATGTCTTGATGGCCTCCTCACTTTCCCAGAAGGACAATGACAGCAGTTTCCCGGGGTTTTTCAGGCTGCTGAAGCGCTCAATGCTGATGAAACCCTCGATCTCCTGCAGGTGGGGCAGGAGATCGGCAGCCAGATCCAGGTAGCGTGCTTCCCGGCCCGGGTGGTTTTTCACTTCGAAAATCACGGCAATCATTTTGGTTCCTTTGAGTATTGCAGCAGGGGCACCCGGGTGTTGATGGAAGGGCGGTATCCCACACAGGAGAAGTGTTCTGGTTGCATTCCTTGTTCCAGCAAGGCCTGCAGGGCTGCTGTGACCAGGGTGATGGCCAAATTTTCACCGGGGCAGTGGTGGGGTCCTGCACCAAACGTCAAAAGTGGGGCAGAGGGGTGAACACTTGCGGTTCCCAGCAGCAGCAGCAGGGCAGAGCCAGCAGGGAGGGTGTGTCCATAAAGGGTGATGTCCCGGGCCGCGAAACGCCGGGTGTTCTGCACCGGGCAGCCGTGCCGGGCAGCCTGCAGCACCACATCCTGCAGGGTCATCTTTCCTGAACGCAGGTCGGTTTGCAGCTCTGGGTGTTTTTTCAGGGCCAGCAAGGAAAGCCCGAGCAGTCCGGCGGTGGCATCACAGGTCTGCACCAGCAGTCCGATCAGGTTGCTTCTCCACACCCGGGGATTTGTGGTGTTTTGCTGTGCCAGTGGACTTCGCTGCAGAATGTCTTCGAGCGTGTGGAGGGCGTGAATTCCCTCTTTCACATCGTCTGAGCCGGCCAGAGGGGACAGGCTGAACACCAGTGACAGGCACGCTGCAGAGAGCGTAGTGAGCAGGTCTTCTGGAACCCTGAGCAGGCTTCGCAGCCCTTCAAGACCCAGGTGAAAGGCCCAGTTCGGGTTTTGCAGGGACAGACCAGAGAGCCTGGATCGGGTGGCTTCCTGCACCTCCATTTCGGAAATGCTTTCCAGCAATTCCAGCACAAGAGGACGCAAGGTCTGGTGCATCTCCCCGTCGTTCATGCGGAGCAGGGAACGAAAAAAAGGCTCCAGCGGGGTGCCCAGCAGAGGGGTGGGCACAGGTTCATGAGGAGGGCGCACACGTAAATCCGGGTGGTTGAGGGCTTCGACAATGGCCTCAGGGTGGGTCACCACCCACACCTGGAGGGTGGAGTCAAAGTGCACAGGAGGTCCTTTGAGCAGGGCCTCATGGTAAACACGAGGGTCAGGATGGGTGACAGCAGCAATGGGGTGGGCAGGAAACGACATGGATGTCCTTTCTGTGGGAAATGAAATTTGGTGGAAGGCTTCTTGCCTGCATCCATTATCCCTGTGCAGGCTGGCCTTGTCATGCAGCATCGGTTTGATTACCATCGAAGCATGACTGCACACCCGGACCTTGCAAGCCTTGCCCGCGTTCTGGGAGAGCCGAGCCGCATGCACATGCTTTCCCTGCTGATGGAAGGGCGGGCCCTCACCGCCAAGGAACTGGCCCACGGAACGGGCATAGAACCCGCCACTGCCACCAGTCACCTGCGCCAGTTGCTGGACCTCAACCTGGTGAGTTGCCAGCCGCAGGGCCGCCACAAGTACTTCCGGCTGGCCTCAGCGGAAGTGGCCCGCCTGATGGAAACCCTGATGGTGCTTGCCCCCCGCACCCAGCAGACAGAAACCGACCTCCCACCCATGCACCAGGCCCGCCTGTGTTACGACCATCTGGCCGGACGGCTGGGCACCTTTGTGACCCGAAGGTTAAAGGACCTGGAGGTGATCACGCCTGACTACCAGATCACCCCACAGGGGGAGGTCTGGTTCCTTGACCTGGGAATTCAGCTGCAACCCCTCAAAAAATCCCGCCGCAAGCTGGCCTACCCCTGCCTGGACTGGAGTGAACGCCAGGACCACCTCGCCGGGAGCCTCGGGGCAGCCCTCGTGGGCCATTTCACCGGTCAGGGGTGGCTCATTCAGACCAAACACACCCGCCTGCTCACCCTCACGGAGCAGGGCAATGAACAGTTGCAGGTGCTTTTTGGAGCATTGCCGGCAGGTGTTGTGTTCCAGCGCACAGGTTCAGCAGAAGCCAGCCATTAATGTGATGAGATCTGGCCGTGCAGCCGCAAAGGCCACAACACCATTCCAGTCGAGGACCCCATGCACACTTTGACCCGTGGTCAGAAAAGCCCCCTTGTTGCCTTCATGTCCGCTGTGGATTTCACAGTGGCCCTGTCTTTTCAGAACCCACAGCATCTCACGCTGGATGCCAGTGTTTTCGGGGTGGATGGGGCAGACCAGCTTTCCGATGACCGGTATTTTTGTTTTTTCAATCAGCCAGAGTCACCCCACGGGGCACTGAAACTGCTGCCTCCGGAAACAGGTGAACTGCAGCGTTTTCAGGTGAAACTGCCTCTTTTGCCACACACCATCCGCAAACTGGTCTTCACGGTGAGCATTGATGGAGCAGGCACCATGCGGGACCTGCCAGATGGGCAAATCACCGTGTATGCAGAAGGAAAGCCTGTGCTGGGCTTTCAGGTGCAGGGCACGGAATTCGAGCAGGAAAAAGCATTGATTTTTCTGGAGGTCTACTTCAAAGACCAGTGGCGGGTTGCTGCGGTGGGACAGGGGTATTCGGGTGGGCTCAGCAGCCTGCTGAAGCATTACGGTGGGGAAGAGGAAGCCTCTCCTCCTCCGCCTCCTGTGGTGAACCGTGGGGTGGACCTCGAAAAGAAAGTGGCAGCACATCCCACTGGACAGCGGCTGGTCAGTCTGGTGAAAACCGTGAATGTCACCCTGGAGAAAAAAGGGGTGGCCGAAGAAAAAGCCCAGGTGGTGCTGGTGATGGACGCCACAGGCAGCATGAAAAACAGTTACAGAAGCGGTGCCGTGCAGAAAGTGGTGGACCGCATCGGGGTGCTTGCCATGCGCCTCGACGATGACGGCAAGCTGGAAACCTGGTTTTACGCGAAAGACTTCCACCACACCCCGGATGTGACCCTGGACAACATCGATGGTTATGTGGCCCGCACGGTGCTGGACCAAAGCGGTGGTTTCCTGATGGGTCTGGGCCGGGCCAACAATGAACCTCCGGTGCTGCGTGCGCTGGTGGAGCGGCACAGAAACAGCCGTGTCCCGGTGCTGGTGCTGTTCATTTCTGATGGTGGGGTGAGCCAGACCGCTGAGATCAAACAGGTGATCACCGAAGCGGCAGCATGCCCGATTTTCTTTCAATTCATGGGTCTGGCCGGGCGCAATTACGGGGTGCTGGAGAAACTCGACACCCTGGAGGGACGTGTGGTGGACAACGCCAGCTTTTTTGCCATCGATGACCTTACAGACCTCTCGGATGAAGACCTCTACAGCCGCCTCCTGCAGGAGTTTCCGCTGTGGCTCAGGGCAGTCCGGCAAAAGGGCATCCTGAGGTGAACGAAAAAAGCAGGCCCCGGGAGGCCTGCCCGTTCTTGCAGGGGGTCAGGATTGCAGCAATTGTTCCTGCCTGCGGGTGAATTCTGCCGGGGTGATGCGTTTTTTCTGCAGGTCCTCAAAAAGCAGGTCGAGTTCAGAGAGGAGCTGTTCCACCCTGTTCTCCTCTGGCACCAGGGACACCAGACTTGCCAGGGCTTCTGTGGGGTCCACTTCGGTTTCGGTGTACTGCAGGTAGGTTTTGCAGTTCGGGCAACTGCGGCTGAGTTTCAGTTCCTGTGCGGCCACCGAGTCCCCGAGGGCCACATCGGTGAGGGTGGCTTTCACCCGCCGCTGGACCAGCTGGCTGAGGTCGAGGTTCAGCAGGTCCAGGCCTTTCTTTCTGGGGTGCCCGCGCACGGCTTCGCGGGTGAGCAGGGCCTCCATGTCCCGGCTGACCAGCCAGGTGTGTTCACAGGTGCTGCAGGTGCGTTTGAGCTGTGGCATGGTCTTTCCTCAGGCCCTCGCGCGTTCTTTGAGGCCCAGGAACAGGCCTCCCACCACACCCTGCAGGATCTGGCCCAGCAGGCTGCTGATCACCCCGTAGAGGATGTGCCCGATCAGGCTCCAGACCATGGACGCAGAAAAAGCATTCTGAATCCAGGCAGCAGGGGTTGCGGGGAGTGGGAAGCCGAGCCACAGGGGCACCAGGATCTGGGGTCCGAGCACCCACCAGATGATGCCGTAGAGGGTTCCGCTTCTGAGGGCCACCCCGAGCGTCTGGGCTGGCCCGTAGATCAGGCCGAAAATCAGGCCGATGATTGCTGCAATCCCCAGGTGAACCAGGTACCCGATGAATTCGGAGTCCGAGCCAACCAGTTTTGCCACGAAGGGCAGCACCCCCTGCCACTTCATGTCAAGCAACCCCTTCCTCCCGTGACTTCAGTCACGGGAGGAAGGGGTGGAAGGCTAAAGCCTGCCCATTTGTCAAAATCTCCACCTTGTTTTTTCACCATGTTAGACTCTCTTTATGAGGATCACCATCAGCGCCAAGTTGAAACTGAACCACACTGCAGCGCAAAAAGCTGCATTGGACAGGATCACCCTGGCCTACCGTGATGCTCTGAATTACGCCTCCAACAAAGCCTTTGAACTCGACAAAACTTCTTCTGCACCCAGGCTCCACAAGGCGGTCTATGCTGATTTGCGGGCACAGTTTGGCCTCGGAGCCCAGCTCGCCTGCACTGTAGAACGTCAGGTCGCAGCAACCTACAAAGGCCAGTGGACCAAATTGAAACAGAACCTCAAAGCCCGAGAACTGGGTCGGACCAAACGCCGTTACAAAGGCCTAGAGGCTGCCCCCAGATTTGTTGCTCGTACCCTGGAGTACCAGCATGGCCGCGATTACTCCTGGAAAAAAGGTGGCAAAGTCAGTGTTGGCACCCTTGAGGGACGCATGGTTCTGGAGTACGAAGGGTACCAGAAGCATCTGGATCTGATTCGACAGGGTTGCGAAACCGGAGCGGCCAAGCTTTACTACCAGAAGTCGAAGAAGCAGTATTACCTGATTGTGGCTTTGAATGTTGAACTTTCTGACCCTCACCCGACGCAACATTCCAACATTGTGGGTGTGGATGTGGGCCAGAGGTACCACTTTGTGGCCACCGATAAGGACGGAAAATCCCTGTTCGAGAAAGGAAAGGCGGTTCGTCAGAAGAAGGAGCACTTTGCTCGCATCAAGAAATCCCTCCAGCGTAAAGGCACCCGTTCTGCAACCCGAAGGTTGGTTGCTCTGAGTGGACGGGAAAGACGGTTGATCGCTGACCGAAATCACACCCTTGCGAAGAGGCTGATCACCCGTTTCCCTCGCTCGATTTTTGGACTGGAGGACTTGACCAAAATCCGTGAACGCACCGAGAGACGCAGCAACCCCAAAGCCAGTCCGAAGACCAAACGGGCCAAGCGTCACCAGAGCCAGTGGTCGTTTGCGGAACTTCAGAGCAAACTGGCGTACAAAGCTCCCCTGTTTGGCTCTCTTGCGGTGCGGGTGGATGCCCATTACACGTCTCAAGCCTGCCCGAAGTGCGGTCATGTGTCCAGAGGGAACAGGCCGAAGGCTGGGTTGGAGTTTTTGTGTGAGGCATGTGGTCATCGGGGTCACGCAGATCGGGTGGCGAGTGTGAACATTGCTTTGAGAACGATGCTTGTCCGGCAGGACTGGATGAGTACGGGTGCTTTGTCAATGCGCCCTGATGTGTCGGATGGTGAAGTCAAAGCTGCTCGCCTGAAAAGGTATGCAGAGTTGCGATGGAATCCAGACGCAAGCCCATCACTAATGTGATGGGTCATTGACGATGAATCCGAAGGCCACACCTCCGGCCAGTCCTCCGAGTGTGCCTGATGTGATTTTTGCCAGAACCGCGTTTGGTGTGTGCATGATGGTTTGATGTTAAAGCAATGAGTGTGACGAAATTGCAAAGAAATGCACGATTCCAGTAAAAATTGCAAATTTATTACAAGATGGCGGCAAGTGGTGCGAGAAGATGCATTTGTACCCAGCACACCATGGTGCATCAAAGCCCATCCTCTTGCAGGACCGGATTGCAGCATACTGGGCAAAACCCGGAAAGATCCTGCATCGCATGACCATTCTTTCTGAAAACCCCTTTTGTCTTGCGGACACCGGGGTCAGCCTCAGTCGCAACCCGAATCCACCCAGCGGGCACGCCCCTGCCTTTTGGCCTCATACAGCAACAGGTCGGCTGTTTTCACCAGTTCCTCAGCAGAGGAGGCGCAGGTCGGAACCTGTGAGGTGACCCCAAGGCTGAGGGTCACAAAGGGTGAAACGTCCGAGCCCTCATGGGGAATCTGCAGGCCCTGCAACTCCTGCTGGATGCGCTCGGCCACCTGAATGACACCAGAAAGCCTGGTTTCAGGCAAAAGCACCACAAATTCCTCTCCTCCGAAGCGGGCCACCACGTCCCCCCTGCGGATCGAGGAGGCCATCACCTCTGCCACCTGCCTGAGGCAGGCGTCTCCCTGCAGGTGCCCATAGGTGTCGTTGTAGCGTTTGAAGTGGTCCACATCGCACAGGATCAGGCCGAGCGGTGCCCCTTTGCGCAGGTGCTGTGCCCACAGGCGGGCCAGGTGGTCCTTGAAAGCGGTGCGGTTGTAAATCCCGGTGAGGCCATCCAGAAATGCGGAGCGTTGCAGTTCCAGGTTGAGGGCTTCCAGTTCCCGGGTGCGGGAACGCACCAGCTCTTCCAGACGCTCAGCATTCTGCACCAGCCTCTGTTGCTGAAGGTGATGCTGCACAGCCCGGCTGAGGGTGTAGCACAGGGACTCTTCATCGAAGAACAGGTCGCTGGGCGGACGGTACACCAGATGTCCGAGCATCCTTTCTGGTTCAAAGAGGGGGGTGACCAGGGTGTGTGAAGCATTCAGGACCCCCTCCAGGCTGCTGGGCAGGATCTGGTGGCTGGGGAAAGGCTGTGTTTCTGCACCCTTGACCCCATCCGACAGCACCACCTGGGATTTCGTTTCATCTTCGAGGTCCCTCAGCACCAGCACGTGCGGTTTCAGGGACAGGTGCTGCAGGTGCTGCCTGATCTCGGTGTGAAGTTCCATGCTGCTGCCTGCCGAGAACATCACGGGCAGGTGCATGGCCCGGGTGACGTTGTGGATGCGCCGGGTGGAGTGCACCATCTGCAGGGCACTGTTCAGCGTGGTGAACGCCTGGTCTTTCAGGCGGCTGAACCCGGGCCATTGTGTTTCTTGCAGCTCCATTTCCACCCTAACGGACGCCTGCAAAAGCAAGCCCTGCCAGTGGTTGAACTCCTCATCCAGAAGTGGGCGTTCGAGCAGGAGGGACCGCCAGAACCCCAGAAAGTGCAAAGGGTTTTTTTGCTGCAGGGCTTCCAGCCAGTGGGCAGCCATGTGTTCCAGCAAGGTCAAATCTGGAGATTGAGGTGCAGGTTCGGCGGCTCCCGCAGGAGCGGGGCTTGCTCCACAGGATTCCCGCACCACCAGCCGGGTCGGCACCAACAGCTGCAAATCTACGGGCTGGTTTTGCAGGAGCTTCATCAGGGCTTCTGCAGCCTGCACACCCTGCTCGAAAAAGGGCTGCCGCACGGTGGTCAGTGCAGGCACCACATGCCTGAATTCCTCGCTGTCATCGAAGCCCACCACTGCAATGTCCTCAGGCACCCGGATTCCCCGCTGGCTGAGCAGGGTGATGGCCCCGTGCGCCATTTCATCGTTGGCGCACACCACCACCTGAAAGTCCGGGCTGCTTTCTTTCAATGCGGCCTCCAGTGCCTGCTGGGCTCCGCTGGAGGAGAAGTTCCCGGTGAGCATCCAGGGTTCATGCACCGTGAGGCCCTTCTGCGTTACACACCTCCTGAACACCTCTTCCCGCACCTCAGAATCCTGGTTGCCAGGGATGCCCCGCATGAAAGCCAGGCGGGTGAACTTTCTTACTTCAATGAGGTGGTGGATGAGGCTTTCCATGCCGTGGATGTTGTCTGCCTCCACCGTCGGGTACGTTTCCACCCTGCGGCCAATGCACACTGTGGGAAGGGGTTGAAAGGTGTCCACAAAGCTATTGAGGTCTTGATCACTGGCGTAAATCCCCATTGACACCGAAAAGACAATCAGGCCGGCAAAATCTCCAGTGCGGGCCAGGCTGTAGATGTCGTTGGCCCTGCGGATTCCGGGGCTGGGATCGTGCAGGTTGCGACCAATCAACACGGTGGACCCCATGTTGTGCTGGTCCAGCACATGGCGGATGCCGGTGAGGACGGTGCTCTGGTAAGGATGAAAATGGTCGATCAACACCGCGATCTTCTGGAACATGGGGCACCTCTGGGTTTGGATGGCCTGGAATCCCTTGCAGTTTACCCTGTGGCCTCTTACACCCCTGTCAACAAACCACACCTGATTGCGGAGAAACAGCATCACAGAGAGAAGTGCTGAAGGGTCCTCAGGCATGTGCTGCCACCTTCAAACTCGCCAGCACACTGTCCCCCATGTGAGGGTGGCAAACGGATTGTTCTGCTGTTCTGCTGAAAGCAGCAGGGGAGGCGTGTGCCAGTCGGGAGCGTGCATGTGACCTTGTTGCGGACGGAAGGTGACATGCAAAGGATTTTGTTCTCCACTTTCTGAGAAGGGGACTGCTGTCCTGCAAGTCAAGGAGGGACTTTCTGGCAGGCACTGCCCTGGACTGCGCTTTCTTCTGCACTGTGCTGGTGGTGCTTCAGGATGATCCTCCTGACATGATGGGACGTTTGACTTCCAGCGCAGTGAAGTCCACTCGGGACATTTTTCACAAGGGTGAGGGGTACCATGAAATCAGAAAGAAAGAAGGTACGACATGAGCACCACACAAGACCTCCGTACACAAATCCCCGAACCCACCCTCACCCGCGTCCTCTTCGCAGACACCCGTCTCGCACCCCTCTGGACGATCCTCAGAATCTGGCTGGGCTGGCAGTGGCTGCACGCCGGATGGGGCAAAGTCACCAACCCCGCAGGGGTGTGGGTCGGAGACAAAGCCGGGGTGGCCATCGAAGGCTTCCTGAAAGGCTCACTGGCCAAAACCCAGGGGGACCACCCCGATGTGTCAGGCTGGTATGCCAGTTTCATCACCCACTTCGCGCTTCCAAATGCAGAACTGCTCTCTTACATGGTGGCGTTTGGTGAAGTGCTGATCGGGATTGCGCTGATCCTGGGGATCTTCAGTGGGATTGCAGCCTTCTTCGGCGGACTGATGAATGCAAACTTCCTGTTCGCGGGAACGGTGTCCTCGAACCCGATCATGCTGATTGCAGCGTTTGCGATCGTGCTGGGGTGGAGGGTGGCTGGGCATTACGGACTGGACCGTGTGGTGCTCCCTTACCTCGGTGTTCCCGGAGCGCCCGGTAAACTCTTCAGAAAAGTCACTCCTCAGGCGAAACCCGCCCTGTAACCCTCCTTTCTGGAAAACCCGCACAAAGTGCGGGTTTTTCTTTGTTTGCTGCTGGATGTTGCAAACCCGGTTTTCCTCACAATGCAAGGGCAAAGATTTTTTGAGAATGGGCTGGGCATCAACATTCGCATTTGAAAGGACAACCCACATGCAATACCTTCGACTGGGAAAAAGTGGTCTGAATGTTTCTCGCATCTGCCTGGGCACCATGACCTACGGGGACCCGGGATGGCGGGACTGGGTGCTGCCTGAGGAGCAGAGCCGCCCGTTCATTCAAAAAGCCCTGGAAGCGGGCATCAACTTTTTTGACACGGCAGACATGTATTCACTGGGCAGAAGCGAAGAGGTCGTCGGACGTGCCCTGAAGGACTTTGCCCGACGGGAAGACGTGGTGATCGCCACCAAAGTCTACTGGCCGATGGGGGAGGGTGTGAACAACCGGGGCCTCTCCAGAAAGCACATCATGGACGCCGTGCACGCGAGCCTCAAAAGGCTGGGCACCGACCACATCGACCTCTACCAGATTCACCGTTATGATGCAAACACCCCCCTCGAAGAAACCCTGGAGGCCCTGCACGACCTGGTGAAACTGGGCATGGTGCGTTACATCGGGGCTTCGAGCATGTTCGCATATCAGTTTGCCAGGAGCCTCTACCTTGCCGACCTGAAAAGCTGGACGCGTTTCGTGAGCATGCAAAACCACTACAACCTGGTGTACCGGGAAGAAGAGCGGGAAATGATCCCTCTGTGCATTGAAGAAGGGGTGGGGGTGATCCCCTGGAGCCCCCTTGCAAGGGGTTTCCTCACCGGGAACCGCAAAGGGGGAGAGGCACAGACCACCCGTGCAAAAAGCGATGGCTTCAGCCACAGCCTGTACGGCAGCGAAACCGACCACCAGATTGCAGACCGGGTGGCCGAAGTTGCAGGGCAACACGGAGTGTCTTCTTCACAGGTTGCCATTGCCTGGATGCTCTCGAAACCCGGCATCACCGCGCCCATCATTGGAGCGAGCAAACTGCCGCATCTGGAGCAGGCGATAGCTGCACTGGATGTGAAACTTTCAGAAGAGGACGTGCGTCATCTGGAGGAACCTTACTGTCCTCGCAGTGTGGCTGGCATCTGACCCTCTGACCGTTCTGGATCTGGGAAGCCTCATGTGAGGCTTCTTTTGCTTTTTCACAGAGCCTCAAGGGTGCTCCTTTGGGGGATGGGCATGGTTTTCTTCCTCGGACACATCCTCAACTGCAGACATCCATTTGGAGGGAACAGGCCTGAATTTGTATGCGCTTACATTCTGTCGTCTGTGGTTGATTGTGTGTTCTTACAGCTTCTGACAGGGTGTTCAGACAAATTGTGACCAATTTGTCCTCAATCACTTAACGCTGAAGCTTGCCTGAGAGACTGAGAATGGTGTGTAATGACAAGGATACATGTAACGAAACTTAGCGCAGCCTGAAGCTGCCTTCAGAAGCCACGACACCTGATCAGGAGGTACAGTCTGCCTGTGACTTTTCCTGCCCACAGTCCAAGCTCCATTTGCTGACCCCCTGAAGCGCTTTTGCCTGGCCCCGGTAAAGCGCCTCCCCCAAAGGAACCGCATGAAGAAACTGAAACTGCTGAGTTGTGCCCTGCTCCTCACCGGGTGCTTCCAGAACAACGCCCCCAACCCTGTGCCCCCAACCCGCCCCAGACGGGTGGCCCCACCCTTTACGAGCTGACCTTCACCGATGCCAACTCCAAAAACCCAAAAGTGGAGATCAATGCCTACAAGCAGACCGCGAGCGGTTACCAGAAAACCGCACTCACCGATGCCAATGGCAGTTTCACCCTGCAGCGTCTGGGCGTGGAATCGTTCAGCGTGGACAGCACCAAAAAGCGCCACCTGAAAGCCCGTTACAAGATCACCAACACTTCTGGAAAGGCCATCGAGAACATCGCTTTCATCCCTGTCGATACCGACGACGACGGCAACCCCTCCAACAACGGAGGCAACACCCCCACGGTCGGCAACACCCCCATCAAGAGCCTCCGGTACTTCGATGGCAGTGACGCCTCCAGCAAGGCCAGCAACATCACCCTGATGCGTGGTCAGAGTTACGACATCAACACGGATTCCACCAGTGCCGACCCCACCGCCACCCCATTTCTGACCGGACTCAATGTCAGTGGCATCACCCCCACCGCACCCACAGGCATGGTGATCGCAGAAGTCAAGAATTACGGCTGGCAGGTGCCTGGCGTGCTGCCCATCGGCGGATCGGTGAACGTCACCCTGGGGGCCAGTTACGACATGGCAGTGGACGGAGATGGCAAGTTCACCCCCCAGAACGACCCGTATTCCTTCTCGATCCTGTTCGTGTTCAGCGAGGAGGTGACCACCTCAGGGATCACCCGCATCCATGACATTCAGGGGGCCACCGCCAGTGGAGATGCCGCCAGTCCACTTGCAGGAAACACCGTCACCATTGATGGCATTGTCACCACGGACCTGCAGCAGGCCAGTGAACTGGGTGGGTTCTAAGTGCAGGAAGAGACCGCAGACCAGGACAGCGATCCCACCACCAGTGAGGGCATCTTCGTGAAGTGCGACACCACCTGCCTGAGCATCAATGCTGGAGACCGTGTGCGGGTCACGGGCATGGTGGATGAAGTGGGGGAGACCCTGCAAGAAACCCACCTGACCAGCATCAGCAGTGCTGTGGTGATGCGCACCGGCCAGACCCTGCCTGCCGCCACAAACGTGACGCTCTCTGCCAGTGGCACCAACTGGGAGCAGTACGAAGGCATGCGCATCCACGTGACTGGCGTGGTGACCGACACCGCCAACCTGGGACGCGGAGGCCTGGTGACCCTTGCCGACACCCGCACCCCATACTTCACTGAAAACAACGCCCCCAATGCCACCGGTTATGCCAGTTTCCTCAGCGACAGCCTGAAACGCAGCCTGATTGTGGACGATGGCTCCCTGAACGAGCACCCTTCCACCCTGTTCGGGCGGGGCAACGCTGCCCTTTCCACCAGCAACCCCCTGCGCAGTGGAGACAGTGCCGACGTGACCGGGGTGCTGGGCTTCAGTGACAGCGGATGGGCAGGCACCGATGCCTACCGCCTGCATGCCACCCAGGCCGGTGCCACCTTCACGGGCGCTGCACGCCCCTCCGTGCCTGATGTGGGCACCTCCACCCTCAAAGTGGCCTCCTTCAGCCTCGGTGAGTACGCCAATGGAGACGGGGCTGGCAGTGGCTTCTCTGGCACCTTTGGGGCCAGCAATGACACCGAACACCAGCAGCAGAAAGCCAAAGTGGTGGAAGCCCTCGCTGGACTGAATGCAGATGTGATCAGCCTGACTGGACTTGAAAACCCGGACTCCAGCACACCCACAGCACTGAAAGACCTGCAGGACAGTCTGAATGCCCGCACCCCCAGTGTGGGCACCAATGCACTCATCCAGGGCAGCGGTGTGGGCTTCCTGTACCGTCCTTCCATCCTCACCGTGGAGGGGAGTGCAGCCGGCCCGACCAGTGGGGTGCAGGCACTTGCCCAGACCTTCCGGGAAAATGCCACCCTGGGCACCTTCACCGCTGTGGTCACCCAGTTTACCGGACGGGACACAGCGTGTGGGGGTGGGGATGATCTGAGTGATGGTCAGGGCAATTGCGCCCAGACCCGCCTGGGTCAGACCCAGGATCTGCTGAACTGGCTGATCACCAATCCCACGGGCACCGTTGACGAGGATGCCCTGATTCTGGGCGATTTCAACGCCCACAGAAACGAAAATGCCATTCAAATCCTGCAGGCCGGCGCAAGCGCCGCAGAAAACACCGATGACCTTGTGGATGTGCTGACCGCTGGAGCATACACCAGTGTGGAAGGTGGCTTCACCGGCCTGCTCGACCATGCGTTTGTGAGCCCCTCTCTTTCCGCCCAGGTCAGCGGGCATGGGGTGTGGCACATCAACGCAGACGAGCCTTCAGTGTTCGATTACAACACTGAAAACAAACCTGCAGGTGTGTACGCAGCAGACGCTTACCGCTCCAGCCCCCGTGACCCCATCCTGATCGGGCTGAACCTGGCTGCCAGCAACCTTGCCCCCTCTGACATCGCCCTGAGCGGGAACAGCTTCCCCGAGAACGCAGCTTCCGGAACGGTCGGCACCCTCAGCAGCACCGACCGGAACCCCTCCGACACCCACACCTACACCCTGGTGTCGGGCAGTGGAGACACCGACAACGCCAGTTTCCAGATAGTGGGCAACAACCTGAACTTTGCGGTCAGTGCGAACTTTGAGACCAAAAACAGCTACAGTGTGCGCATCCGCAGCACCGACAGTGGGTCCCCTGCCCAGGTGTTCGAGAAGACGTTCACCATCAACGTCACGGATGTGAATGAGGCCCCCACCAGCATTGCCCTCAGCAGTGAGAGCATCAACGAGAACGTCTCGGCAGGCACCGAAGTGGGCACCCTCAGCACCACCGATGTGGACGCAGGGGACACCCACACCTACACCCTGGTGTCCGGTTACGGGGACAATGCAGCGTTCACCATCACCGGAAACAGCCTCACCATCAACGGCTCCCCGGACTACGAGACCCAACCCAGTTACAGCATCCGGGTGAGGAGTGAGGACGCAGGTGGGCTTTTCACCACCAGAGACCTCACCATCACCATCAACAATGTGGCAGAAAATGCCGCACCCAGTGACATCACCCTGACTGGCACCACCCTGGCCGAGAACAGCCCGGCGGGCAGTGGGGTGGGCACCATCGGGGGAACCGACCCCAACTCAGACCCCCTGACCTTCAGCCTGGGTGCAGGTGTCGGAGACGATGACAACGGCAGTTTCACGGTGGATGGCACCAGCCTGAAATTCAATGGGGTGCCGGACTTTGAAAACCAGAGCCAGTACAAAGTGCGTCTGGAAGCCACGGATGGTTCACTCACCTACGCTGAGGCTTTCACCATCACCATCACCGATGTGAATGAAGCGCCCGTGCAGCTTGTTCTGGGCAACAACGAAGTGGCAGAAAACCAGCCTGCTGGAACGACCGTGGCGACCCTCTACAGCGTCGATCAGGACAGCGGAAGCACCTTCACCTACAGCCTGGTGAGCGGACCAGGGTCTGACGACAACAGCAGCTTCCAGATTTCTGGTGACCAGTTGCAAACCAATGCCAGTTTCAACTTTGAGGGCAAAAGCAGCTACTCCTTCCGGTTGCGCACCACCGACGCTGGGGGCCTCTTTGCTGAACAGGCCTTCACCGTGAACGTCACCAACGCCAACGATGCCCCCACAGCTGTGTCCCTCGGGAACACCAGCGTGGCGGAAAATCAGCCTGCTGGAACGACCGTGGGGAGCCTCAGCAGCACCGATCAGGACATCGGCGACTCCTTCTCTTACAGTCTGGTGAGTGGAGCAGGGGACACCGACAACGGCAGTTTCTCCATCATCGGGGACCAGTTGCAGACCACCGAGGCCTTCAACTTCGAGCTGAAAGACACCTTCTCCATCCGGGTGCGCACCACCGATGCTGCCGGGCTCACTGCCGAGCAGGCCATCACGGTGACTGTCACCAACGAAAATGAGCCGCCTGTGGATCTTGAGCTTTCCAGCGAGAACGTCAACGAGAACAGTGCTGCAAACACCGTGGTGGCGAACCTCAGCGGACTGGACCCCGAGAACAACATTGCGTCTTTCAGCATTGTCTCGCAGGAGCATGCCGGGGCTTTCAAGGTCTCTGGCAGCCAGCTCCAGGTGGATGATGGCAGCCAACTCAATTACGAGGGGGACGACACCCACGACCTGACCCTCCGGGTGACCGACAGTGGTGGCCTGTATTACGAGAAGAACGTCAGCATCACCATCAACGATGTGAACGAAGCCCCTGTTGCAAACACCGACAGCGGGTACCAGACCATCGGGAACACCACCATGCACGTGCAGAAAATCAGCACTTCAGACATGTACGTCACCGATGGTGGTGCCTTGCTGCTGGCCAACGACACCGACCCGGATGGAGACCCGCTGGTTGTGAAATCGGTGAATTCTGCTTCCGGGGCCAGCGTGTCCTTTGATGCTGCAACCGGAGCGTTCCATTACACCCCGGCTCCGGGCTTCACCGGAAGTGACTCTTTCACCTATGTGGTGGAAGACACCCACGTCATCGGAGGGGTGACCAGTCACCTGCAGTCCACCGGAACGGTGAACGTGACCGTGGCCGGGAAGGTGTGGTATGTCAATGCAACTGCACCCGCAGGTGGGAATGGCACGTCCATCGCTCCTCTGCAGTCAGTGGCCACGGCAGCGGCCCAGAGCAACAGCAGTGGAGCCACCATCTACGTGTACAATGGTTCTTATGGCACCACACCTGTGGCCCTCAGCAACACCAACCAGAAACTGATCGGCCAGGGAGTGGCTTTTGGCCTCTCTGACATCTCAGGTGCTCCCAGTGTGACCTTCAATGGCAAAGCCGCCGGGTTTGCTCCCACCTTTGGCAGGGTTTCGGGCAGCAATCTCGGAGCGCTGGAAATCCGTGGAGCAAACGTCACCCCGGCCAGTGGAAACACCGGGATTGACATTTCCTCAAGCACGGGCACCAACAGCCTGAGCCTGAAAAACACCACGGTGAGTGGGGCCACCACCGCGTTGAACCTCAACAGAACCGGAGGCATCCTGACCCTCTCGGCCCTGGAGACGGTGACCCTGGGCGGAAACAATGGTCTGGCCTTCACGGGTGTGGACCTTGGGGGCATCACCAGCAGCAACCTCACGGTGAATGCCAGCAACGGGACGGCCATCGGTCTGACGAACACCTCGAACAGCTGGACCCTGCCGAACACAGCCACCATCAGTCGCACATCAGGCAGCACCCCGCTGTTCAGTGTCAGTGGAGGGAGCTCGACCATCACGGTGGCCCCGAACCTCACCAACAGTGGAACCGGCAGGTCGGTGAGCATCAGCAGTGCCACAGGCACGGTGACCTTCAACGGGAACATCACCGACAACGGGTCCGGGATTTACCTGAACAGTGCTGGAACGGTGACGTTCAGTGGACAGCTTGCCCTGAGCACCGGAACCAGCACGGCTTTCAATGCCATCAACGGCGGCATGGCGACGGCCACCAGCACCCAGAGCACCATTTCCACCACCACCGGCACCGCAGTGAACGTGCAGAACACCACCATTGGCAGTGGTGGCCTGAAATTCAAAAGCATCAATGTGGGCACAGGTGGCACGGGTCCCGCCAATGCCATTGTGCTGGACGGCACTGGAAGCCAGGGCGGCCTCTCGGTGGTGGGAGCCGCAGGGGTGGCCACCTCCGGTGGAACCCTCAACAAAACCACCGGAACTGCTGTCCTGGTCAACAATGCTGTCAACCTGGATCTGAATTACATCAAGATTTTCGCTCCAAATGGCAGTGGTGTGCTGGCCACCAATCTGGGCGGAACCAGCACCCTGAACAACAGCGTGGTGGATTACAACAGCACCACCATTGGAGGGGCTTATGCCTACCGTGTCGTGAACACCGACACCAACTCCACCATCACCTTTGATGGAACCACCTTCCAGAACAAGATGGATGGGGCCACCTCCGTGAGCCTTTCCACCATGGGAAATTCGGTGGTCACCTTCAATGTAAAAGACAGCAACACCAGTGACGCTTTTGAAAGCAAGTACACCAACCTGTTCGGCAGTGGCATTGTGGTGGGTGCAGCAGACGCCCTCGGCTCTACCGCAAAAGTGTACTTCAATGTCTCCAACACCAAATTTGTCAATGCCCCTTCCAACGGGCTCAACAATCTGGAGATGGGTGTAGGGGGCAACGGCACCCTGGTGCCCAACATCAACAACAACCAGTTCGACCGGGTGGCCCTGCCACTGGCCACCGTCGGGGTCATCAATGCGAATGCCGTCTTCAATGGACGGTACGGTGATGGCACCACCCCTGCCACCTTCCAGAACAACACCGTCAGCAACATCCGCAGTGGTGCTGGACCCACTTATGCTTACGATCCTGCAGGCACCAACGGTTATGTGGGCCTGCGCATGGCCATCGACAACGATGTCACCGGCATCAACCACAAAATCAAGATCCTGAACAACACGTTCACCAACATTGCCCGTCAGGGAATGCTCATCTCGGCCCGCAACAACGCCAATGACGTGAACGTGCTGATCGAAGGGAACACCATTGGCACCCAGGCAAATCCTGTGGGCACCCCCTCTTCCCGTCGGGCCCTGGATTTGGAAACCCAGACCGCTGCTGTGCTGAAGGTGCACGTCAACAACAACCCCAGCATCTGGGGAGGCTCCAACACTGCCAACTCTGCACTGGCGATCCGTGCCACCAACGCTTCCAGCAACCTGCAGGCGACGGTTACAGGCAACACCATTGGCAACCCCAGCACAGGAACCACTGTGGGCCGTTTCAAGGCTGAAACCGTCACGGGGGGTTCGGCCACCCTCTGTCTGGACCTCCGCAACAACGTTCTGGAAGACAGCAGCAAAATCTTTGAGCTGTCCCAGGCAGGTGGAGCCCTCAACCGCAATGCCTCAGGCAACACCGGCACCATTTCGGTGATTATGGGCAGTGTGGGCACCGTGGCCAGTTGCACCCTGCCCAGCCTCTAAGCTCTTTCGCAACAGAGCAGGCCAGTGACCCCTGGCCTGCTTTTTGCTGCATTGAAAATGCAGGGAAAGGCGACCGATGTTCTGGCCCTCATGATGATTGAGACTGTGGTGCAGTTTCAGGCAGTGCACTGTCAGGAAGCAGGGTTTTCAGGGCCTGCATGAAGTGACGCACCGCCGGGAGCCTGAGCCCACCGGACCTCACAGCCAGTCGGATGGTGCGGCCCAGGGGCAGGGCCAGCGGCAGCATGCGTGTTCCAGGTGGCACAAAATCAATCGCCAGCCTGGGGTTGAGGCACCACCCGAGCTGCTGGGCGACCATGCTGTACATGGTGAAGTCGTCCTGCACCTGCAGAACCTCTTTCGGGACAAGTCCATGCCCGTCAAGGTACTGCAGGATGCGTCCGGCGCAGTGCTCGCAGCGGGAGAGGATCAGGGGGTGCTGCAGCAAATGCTGCGGGTGGAACACCTCACCTGCACCCCAGCCTTCTGGAAGGAGGGCCACGTAAGGGTCTTCCATCACCACCCAGGACAGGAACGCCAGATAGTCATGGTCCGGGATGAACGCGAGGTCTGCACTGCCGTCTTCGAGGGGTTTGAGGAGGCTGATCGGCTCGCAGGTGGTGCTTTCCAGCAACTGGAGTTGCAACTCCGGGTGGAGGGGCCTGAGGTGCCGCATCAGGGGAGGGATCACCTGACTGGCCATGCTGCGGAAAGTGCAGATGACAAGTTGCCCCTGCACCTTCCCTTTGTACAGGGCCACCTGCTGCTCCAGGCCTTCAGCAGCACTGAGCACCGCCCGGGCGTGCACCACCACTTCCTGGCCGATCCCGGTGAGCCTGGCCCCGAAGCGGCCCCGCTCGATCAGGGTGCATTCCAGGTGGGCTTCCAGTGCCGAGAGGGAACCACTCACCGAGGACTGGGACATGCCAAGCTGCAACGCTGCCTCTGAAAAACTGCCGGTTTCCGCGATGGCCAGCAGGCATCTCAACTGGGTGAGCTTCATGGGTTCAAGTGTAAGACCTTGAGTCGGATTTTCAGGACGGATGGATCACAGGTCAGCAGGGTTTTTGCCCTCTGACCTGTTCTCACCTGAGAAGATGGGTTTCAGTCGATCTGCAGGAGTGCCCGGTCCGGTTTGAAGCTGCGAATCTGTGCCCACACGTCTTCCACGTTGGAGGCCAGAATCACCACCAGGTCTCCGGTGCGGGCCATTTCCAGTGCGGCGGTCACGGCAGCCGATTCAGGCTGGATGCTCTGGATGTGTTTTTTGCCCAGTCCGGCCTCGCGTGCCCCTTTTGCCACCAGTTGTGGACCCTCACCGACCTCCCGGCCTCGCCTTTCATCGTCTTTGACGATCAGTTCATTGAAGATGCTTCCCGCGATGCGCCCGAGCTCCACGAGGTCCTCGTCCCGGCGGTCTCCGGTGCCGCTGAGCACCCCGATCACCCGGCGGTGTTTTTCCCTGAGGCCCTCAACGAGCCTGCCAATGTGGGTGAGGCCTGCAGGGTTGTGGGCGTAGTCCATCAGCACCGTGAAGGGATGCTCGTAGAAGAAATTCATGCGGCCCGGGTTCTCCTCGAAGGAGGGGTGGAAGCTGCGCAGGGCTGCGGCCACCGTTTCCGGGCTCACCTGGCAGGCAATCCCGATGGCTGCAGCTGCGAGGCTGTTTTCGATGTTGAATTCGGCCAGTCCGCCCATGGTGGCGGGAATGTCCTGCACGGCAATCAGGGGGGTGCGTTCCCCATCCTGGTACAGCAGCACCCAGCCCTGCTGTTGCTGGGCCTGACTGGCCGTTCCCGGGCCGACCTCCAGCAGTTGCCCGTACACCAGTGCCGTGCCCCCTTCCTGCACGTGCTTTGCCACCAGCGGATTGGCGAGGCCCTGCCTGGAAAACCAGATCAATGTGCCTTCTCCGGTGTTTTGCATCTGTGCGGTGAGGGGATCATCGGCGTTCAGCACCCGGTACCCGTCTTTGCGCACCGCCTCAATCACGGTGCCTTTCACCCGCGCAAGGTCCTCGATGGTGTTCACGTCTCCGATGCCGAGGTGGTCTTCTGCGATGTTGAGGAGGGCTCCAACGGTGCAGTTCTCGAAGGCCAGACCTTCCCTGAGGAGCCCTCCACGGGCGGTTTCCAGCACAGCGAAGTCCACTTCCGGGTCCATCAGGACGGTGCGTGCACTTCTCGGTCCGGTGGTGTCCCCTCTGTCGATGCGGTGCCCCCCGATGTAGATGCCGTTGGAGGTGGTGAGGCCCACGCAGTGCCCGGCGAGGCGCATGATGTGCCCGACCATGCGGGTGGTGGTGCTCTTGCCGTTCGTTCCAGTGATCGCCACAATGGGCAGCTGGTTGGGTCGCCCCGGTGGAAACAGCATGTCCAGCACGTGTTTCGCTACATTGCGGGCCTTGCCCTGGCTGGGGTGCAGGTGCATGCGGAAGCCCGGCCCGGCGTTCACCTCGATGATGCCCCCTCCGGTTTCCAGAATGGATTGGGTGACATCCGGGCACACCAGGTCCATCCCGGCAATGTCGAGGCCCACCGCCCGGGCGGCACGCTCGCAGATCAGGCGGTTCTCCGGGTGGATTTCGTCGGTGCGGTCAATGGCGGTTCCACCGGTGGAGATGTTGGCGGTGTCCCTGAGGTACACGGTTTTGCCCTGCTCTGGAACGGACTGCAGGTTCAGACCGTTTTGCTCAAGCAGGTGCAACAGGGCGTCATCTTTCTTGATGCGGGTGAGGGTCTTCTCATGGCCTTCACCCCGTCTGGGGTCCTGGTTCACCTGATCGATCAGCTGGTCGATGGTGTGAATGCCGTCCCCGACCACATGGGCCGGAACCCGCTCGGCCACCGCGACAAGGCGGCCACCGACCACCAGTACCCGGTGATCCCGGCCTTCAAACTGCTGCTCCAGGATGACCGCCGACCCATGCTGTTTTGCCAGTTCAAAGGCTCTGGTCACCGCCTCTGTGTCCATCAGGTGCAGGGTGATGCCCCTGCCGTGGTTGCCGTCCAGTGGTTTGCACACCAGTGGGTACCCGAGGTCCCCGGCGGCCTCCAGGGCCTCTTCCAGCGAATAGACCACTTTTCCTCTGGGGACAGGCACGCTGGATTTCTCCAGCAACTGCTTGGTGAGGTCCTTGTCGCTGGCATTTTCTGCTGCGAGGCTTGAAGTGCGGGAGGTCACCCCGGATGCGGTGCTGGTGCCTGCCGTATCCGAGTTGCACCAGGCTCTGGTCGTCCAGGCGCATCCACGGAATGCCCCGGTTCCGGGCTTCATCCACCAGGGAACGGGTGGTGGGGCCCAGCCCGTAACGCCGGAAGATGCGGTTCAGCACCCGGATGTCCCCCTCCACATCCAGAGGGTCATCAAATTCGGCTCGGGGGGAGACGTCGCTGGGAATCAGACGGCTGCTCCCCCGAATGCCCTGGAATTCTGCTGGAAGCAGGTGGTGCACCATGCGCAGGGCAAACCACCCGGCCAGCAGACCCAGGCGTTCTTCCGCGTACGGGTACAGCACATGGCTGGCGGTGCTGCTGGGCAGGGGAGGACGGATGGGGGCAAGCTGCACCTGACTCCCTGCCAGGCACTGCAGTTCCATGGCCAGCACCTGCAAAAGCTGGGTGATGGGCATGCCCTGCTGAAGTTGCTGCACCAGTCCTCCAGGGGTGCCACTCGCTCCCGGGTGCTGTTGCAGTGAAGGCAGCAGGCTCAAGAGTTTTGCCACAAAACCCGGAAGGCTGTGGGTGGTGCTGGAAGCCAGCGGACCGAGGTCCAGTTTGATGTGGATCATGGGGGTCTTGCCATACAGGTGGGGACCCCGGTACACATGGCGTCCCAGTACTTTGATGGTTTCTCTGGGTTCAGAATTCAGGTTGTCCATGGGGCTCCTTGAGGTTGAAATGAGGTGTCCGCCCGCCCGCAACAGGTCGTGTCTCATGGACAGGGGTTGCAGCACACAGGGATCGGGCAAGTCGGTTCAAACCCATTATTGGACCGAGCAGCAGGTCAATATGTAGCAGAAGCTGACTTGCAAATTAAGACGTGCATCAGCATGAATTCAGTTGCCTTTGCATTCCTTGCACTGGCCTGTGATTTCCTGTTTACTGAAGGCTCTCATTCACTCACACCTTCAAAAGGGCTGGAGGAAAAATCCTCCAGCCCTTTTCATCAGGAACCCCCCAGAAAGGACCGCAGACTTGAAGCCACATTCTGAGCATGCTGCAGGTTCACAGGCCACGCCCACACCTCCACCCGGTCAGGCAGCACAAAAGGCCCGAGCACTTCCGTGAAATGCTCGTTTCTGGGGTAGAGCAATATCACCCTCTTTTGTTCTTGATTCTGAAGGTGGGTCTGCGCGTAAGCGAACATCTGGTAGAGGTCGGACTGAGAAATTCCGTAGTGGTTGCGGGTGTCCTTGCTGTCCAGGCGCTTCCATTTGGTGTCCAGAATCACCTGCTCGTGCCCCCGGGAAATCAGCACGTCTGGCCTGAGCTGGAAAATGGGCCTCTCCTGCAAGGTCGCAAGGTGCTTTGAGGAAACCTGCGCCTGAATGCGCCACCCGTAGAGTTGACCCTTCAGGAGGTGCAGCACGTACTGTTCGTACACGTCCTGCATCGGGAAGAGCAAAGAGAAGAAAGAAGCCGCACCGAGTGTGGCAAAGGGGCTCTGTTGCCTGAGGATCATCTCGGTGGTGCCTTTGATCGGCTGGTAGTGGGTGCTGTTGCGGTCCGTGGCCCACTTCCTGAGTTCGTCTTCAAGGTTTCTGGCAGGGGAGACCCCTTCAAAGGCAAAGAGCAATTCTCTGGTGAGCCGGGCATTTTCGGCGTCCCGGGTGTTCCGGACCACGTGCAGGAGGGCAGACTGTATCAGGCGGTTCTCGGCCCGGTCCCTGTCAAACTCCTGATACTCCACAGCAAACCGGTGCTTTAAAACGCTGTTCTCCCGGATCTGCCTGCTCACATCCAGCCTGCCTTTCAGGGACAGCAGGTGGTCCTGGTGGTCGGTGTAATGGCGGATCAGGCCGCGCCGCACCACCTCCGACACCTCCAGCAGGTACCTGCGGAAAAATGCCTCATGAAACGGCACTTTTGCGGTTTCCACACTGGCATTCACACTGGTCTGGGTGCCTGGAAGAATCCCCACCGTGACCAGCATCCTGAGGAGCAAAGCCCGCTCCTCTGCTGAATTCCCCCCCTCTCCCAGCTGCACTTTTGGCAGGATTTCCAGGGTGAAGTCCGGTGCCGAAATCACCCCCACGAAATTGCCCACCTTGAAGACCTCCCGGCCCCCCAGAAACGTCAGGGTGAAAGGCATGAAGGTGTTGGGGACATTTTCCAGATAAAACTGTTTGAGGCGGTCAAAAACCTGAGCAGGCAGGCTTTTCCCAGGACCGGACCCCCGGTGGATCACCTCATGCTCGTGCACCGTGAAGAGCATCACAGCCCCTGAAAAAGGTGGTCTGGCAGGGAACTGTAGATTTTCTGGTAGGCGCTCACGTTCCTGAAAGCCTCGGGGTTCACCCGGTATATGGCCCTCGGGCGGCTCTGGGGCACCCACAGGGTGGTTTCCTCCTCACTGACCTCCAGCACGAATTGCTCGTCTGTGCGGGAGGTCTGGTCGTCAGCGAGCACCATGCGAATCCTGCCCCAGTCCTCAAAGAAGTACTCTTCCAGTAAAGGCAGAATGCGGTCTTGCATGATGGAAGCGAGGGTGTTCAGGGTCGGGTTTTCATGCAGGGGCATCAGGTAGGCGTGCCCGATGGTGTGGTCCCGGTCAAAGAGCACCTCAATTCGACGGTTGATGGCATGCAGCATGCGCCTCACATTCACCCCCGCACAATCCTGAGGCAGCACCTCTGGTCTGGGGGGAAGTTCCCGGAATTCAAAACGCCTGCGCAGGGCAATGTCCATCTGGGTGAGGCTGCGGTCTGCGGTGTTCATGGTGCCGATGATGTGCAGGTTACCCGGTACTGCGAAGTCCTCTTTCGAGTAGGGAAGCCGCACCGTGAGCTGTTCTGCAGCCCCAAGCCGCTTTGAAGGCTCAAGCAGGGTGATCAGTTCCCCGAAAATGCGCGAGATGTTTCCCCTGTTGATTTCATCGATGACCAGCACGCAGGAAGGGGCATGAGGTGCAGCCTCTGTTGATTCAGGGATGGGGGTTGAGACGCCCAGGAACCGGGAGAGCACCATGTACGGTGTGACTTTGGTGGACAGGTAAGGGTTGAGGGTGAAGGTGTTGAAGTTTCCTCCATACTCTTCAAAAAAGGATTCCTGCCTTCCTTTGAACAGCCAGCGAACTGGAAGTACATGCTGATAATCCTGGTGGACAAGCCCTGGAGGGTGGGCATCAAAATGATAGGGTCCTCTGACCACCCCCACAGCATCCACCAGTGCGCCACCTGAAGAAAGCACCATCAGGGTTCCTTCTGGAAGGGTGGAGAGGTTTCGCAGGATGTGCTGTCTGCTTTTCAGTTCTTGCAGTTGTTCTTCCTGTTTTGGAGTGGGGTGGCGCAAATCACCCACGTGCCCGAAATGCACCCGCACCTCGTTGTGGTCCAGGCAGTAACTGAGGGTGGGTCCATCCTGAATGCTGATCTTCCAGAGGGTCTTTTGCAGATCAATCCCTTGCTCAAGGGCGTAAGCTTCCACTTCAGGAGATGTGCCCTGGGTTGCTGCAGATTCTGGAGCAGGCTGTGCCTGAGGCTCATCCACAATGAGCAGATCCAGTGCCCTCTGGGAGAGGGTCTTGAAGATCCCATCCCGCACCACATACCTGACCTGTCCATCCTCGGTGGTCTCGGCCCGGATGCCCTCCACGAAATCCTCGTAGGTGAAGCTCTGGTGGAAGGTGACGAATTCCACCCGACCTGCAGACCTCAGGCCCTCGAAAACCTGCACTTTCTGGACCCGTGGGCTGTTCAGGTGCTCTGGGGACAGGAGTTTCAGCACCTCATCCACCACGCCATAGGTTTTGCCTGTGCCCGGAGGACCGTAAAGGATCAGGTTGGTGGCAGGACCTGCAGGTGCGACGCGGATTTTCTTCACAGGTGGTTTTTCTGCTGCAACAGGTTTTTTGAGTTCCGGTGCGTGCTTCCAGGCCAGGGCCATCAGTTCAAAGGGTTTCAGACCAGTGCGCTCCATGAGTGCCTGTGTGAACACCCTCCAGCTCTGGAAGTCAAAGGTTTCTGGGACGTTCACCCCGTAACGGGCAGCGAGGCGTTCGATGTACACGTTGAGGGGCAGGTACACCTCGGGGTTCATGAAGTAGCACGCCACCGTGGCCTTGTTGAACACAGGAATGTGCTGCTGAAGGGCATGGAATTGTTCCTCGGACAGAGCACCATTCCGGGCTGCTTTGAAGAGGGTCCGTCCCAGTTCCAGGATGAACCCGGTGTCCTGTTCTCCAGTGTAATACTGACCTGCATCAAGTTTTGCCCCAAAGTAATGGGTGGGGGTGGGTGCTTCCATCTGCAGCAGGAAGTGGATGCCCTGAATGCTCTTTTCCCGGTGCCTGGGAAGGTAGGGGGCGGCACACAGGGCAACGAGGTTCAAGGGCTCAGTCTGGGGAATCAACAGGCGCTGCAACTCATGAAGCACCTGCGGGTCCAGATCGGGATTTTCGAGGGCTTTCAGGTAAGCCCGGTGGAAGTGAATCCAGTCCGCATCCTGCGCTTCGAGCAGCAAAGATTTCTGGCGGATGCGGAAAGTGCCCCGGTCGGTTCTCTCGAGCACATCTTTCATGTGCTCATAAAGGTGTGCTGTGAGGGTGGGCCTCTGGTAGGTCGTTCCCTGGTCCTGAAGGTACTTGAGGATCTCCTGGGCAGTGGCCGTGGGTGGGTCCCGGTCTGCAGTGAGGGCAGTGATGGCATTGAGGATTTCTTGCCTTGCAGTCATGAATTCCGTCCTTTTTTGAGGGTCAGTTTACCGCATGTCTCGGGTTCAACGACAAACCCGGGGAAAGCAAAGCCCCAGCGTTCTGTTGTAAAAATCCCTGGTTTCTCTCTTCCCTCCACGCTACACCAGCAGTGCGACAGAAAATGTCGTCAGCTGAAGTTACACTGAGTCATCCGGGTGACACTGAATCCTGTCGGGAGGAAGCAACATGAATCTGTCTGGCCGCACCATCCACAAAAGTGAACGCCTCATGCGCATTCTGGACATCCTCAAGTACACTGCCCTCAACACCACCGAACTGAGAAAACGCCTGGGCCTTCCCGACACCCAGACCCGCACCCTGCAACGGGACCTTGAACTCCTCGTTGAGCGGGAGGATCTGGTGCGCCGCACAGATGGACGTTACACCACAAAGGCCAGAAAGCCTGCTGCCCTGAACCCGGCAGAAGCCCTCGCTGCGTACTCTGCAGCAAGGCTCCTTTTCCACCATGCTTCCGAGTACAACGAGCATTACCTGACCACCCTGGAGAAACTCACCCATAATCTTCCTGAGCCCGTGCGCAAAGTCGCCGAGCAGATGAACAGGGTGTACCGCGAGAAGCCCAATCGGAGACAGAGCCGCAGCCTGGAGCACTGCTCACTGGCCTGGCTGGAAGGCCGATGGCTCAAATTTGATTACCATGCCCCCTCCACTGGAAAGAAACGCACGGTGGAGCTCTCCATTTACTTCATTGAAATCAACCCGCACAACCGCTCTGCCTACGCCATCGGGTTTGAGCGCACCAGCAAAAAACCGTCCATCCGGGTGTTCAAAGTGTCCCGCATGATGGGCACCCTGGTCCTGAACGAGCCCTGCGAGATTCCAGAGGATTTCAATGCACTGGGATTCATGCAGCACGCCTGGGGGGTCAGTGTGGGAGATCCACAGAAACTGGTCCTGAGATTCAAGCCAGAGGCCAGAGAGCGACTCCTGGAAGAACATCTGGAAGAACGGGCCGACCGCTTTGAGCTTCTTGAGGATGGTTTCACCTGCGTGGACCTGACCGTGGCCAACGTGTGGGAAGTGGTGCCCTGGATCAAGGGCTGGGGGGCATGGGTGCGGGTGGAGGAGCCCCTGTTTCTGAGGGATGAACTGATCAGGCAGTTGCAGGAGGCACTGGAGTACTACAGCGATGCTGAGCCGCAGGAGGTTTTGAGCTCCTGAATTGTGGAAAAGCAGAAACACGCCAGAGGTTTAAAACCATCATGCAACAACTCGTTTGTGGAGGTAACAATGAGCAAACAGGACGTTCTCAAACAGAATGCTGACATTGCAGGAATCGCTGAAGGCATCAATCAGAGTGCTGAAAATTACTCTGAAAATGCCATGTTCAACAATCCCAGAGGGCATGGGCTGGCCGCTGAACATGCCAATCACATGTTTGATGTTTTGACAGGCCAGAAAGCAGAGCATGTGGGTTCAAACAACATCAAGGACGGTGCAGATCGCATTGTCAACGGCATTCAGATCCAATCCAAGTACTGTGCCAGTGGCGGGAAGTGTGTGCAGGAATGCTTCAATGAGCAGGGACATTTCAGGTACCTAAACCCGGATGGGACGCCCATGCAGATTGAGGTGCCGAGCGATATGTATGATTCGGCGGTGCAGTCCATGCGCACCCGCATTGAAAAAGGGACCATCCCGGGAGTGAGCGATCCAGCAGAAGCAGAAAACATCATACGCAAAGGCCACTTCACCTATGAGCAGGTGAAACGCATTGCCCAAGCTGGAACCATTGAAGGCCTCACCTATGATGCTGTTCGAGGAATTCGGCTGGCCGGGACTTCGGCAGGCATCACTGCAGTGATCAGCTTTGCTGTGGGGATCTGGCGCAAAGAGGACATCGCCACTGCCCTGAAAACAGCAGTCCTGTCAGGTCTTCACTCTGGAGGGGTTGCCTGGGTCAGCAGCATTGCCGCGGCCCAGGTGGGCCGTACAGGATTGGAAAAAGGTTTGCGTCCTGCCACAGACTGGGTGGTCAAGCAACTGGGACCAAAGGCCACCCGCTGGATTGCCACGGGTCTGCGCAATGGGAAACCCCTTTATGGTGCGGCTGCCGCCAGCCATGTCAGCAAAATTCTGCGGGGCAATGTGGTGACTTCAGCCATCACCGTGGTGGTGCTTTCCAGCCAGGACATGGTGAAACTGTTCAGACGCCAGATTTCAGGTGCACAGCTGTTCAAGAACGTCACCATCACCACAGCAAGCGTGGCGGGAGGGGTAGGGGGAACCCTTGCGGCCAGTGCCATTGGCACCATGATTTTCCCCGGGGTGGGAACAGTGGTAGGAGCGCTCATTGGCATCACTGGAGGACTTCTGGGAGGCAAATTCTCCAAAGATGCCACCCAAAAAGTCATGGACCGGTTCATTCAGGACGATTCCAGAAAGCTGCTGTCCATCATCGAAAATGTGTTTGTCACAGAAGCCGAGGGCTTTTTGCTCAGTGAACAAGAAGGTGAAGCTGTGGTGGCTGCTCTGAGGAACCTGGACCTTGGGAAGAAGCTGCTGGAAATGCATGCCAGCAAAGACCATCAAGAGTACGCCAGACAACTGCTCGTTCCTCTGATGGAAGCAGAGGTGGCAAAGCGTGAAAAAGTGACTCCTCCCAGTGAGGAGGAACTGATGGTGGCACTGGCCGAAGTGCTGGAATTCGCAGCTGACTGAAATGATGACAGAACAATAAAATGGGCTTACAAACCCATTTTATTGTTCTGGGTGAATGCATCCCTGGCTGGCCTTCCTCAAAACATGATCCCAGGATCTGAGTCAGGAAATGAAGGTCGGTTTCTGAATGCCCAGGTTGCTCTTAAAGCTGCTTCCGGAGTTTCAGCAAAGACTGATTTTCAGTAAGATGACCCCATGATTCTGAAAGCTGCAGCCCACCCTCCCACCGATGACAAATTGCAGACAGCCGGACAGAAAGCAGAAAAACAGATGGCTTACTACCTGGAACGGGCGTTTGGAAATGATCCGTTGGTGCTGGTCTTTCATGACCTGCGCATTGAGCATGGCGGTTTTGCCTGCCAGATGGACCACCTGATTCTGCACAGCTGGGGCTGGATCATCATTGAGTCGAAAAGTGTGGTCAGTGAGGTGCAAATCAATGCCCACGGTGAGTGGTCCCGCAAGTGGAACGGACGTTTCCAGGGCATGGCCTCTCCGGTGCGGCAGGCAGAGCGGCAACAGGAACTTTTTGATGCTTTCATGGATGAGGAGATACCAAAACGCATGAGCCGTCGTCTGGGCCTGCTGGGTCCCATCCGGGCCAGAGAATTCCAGAGTGAGGTGCTGGTGGCGATCAGCGATCAGGGTCTCATTTCGGGCAACAACCGTCCTGCGGGGGTCCTGAAAGCAGATGCGGTGGTCGAGGAAGTCAAAAACCGCATTCACCGCAGCCAGAAAGCTGCCCGTGCTCTTTTTTCAAACCGACAGGAATTTGGCAGCACCCACCTCACAGCATTCGGTCAGCTTCTGGTGTCAAGCCACAAGCCTTCCCCTCTGACCAGGTTCCTGATCCCTCAGACGGACAAGAAAGCTGCCCCTGCAAGGTCACAACAGACAGCACAGTCAGAATCAAAGCACTGCCGGGTGTGTCGCAGTGAAAGGCTGGAAATGCTGTGGGGCAAATACGGGTATTACTTCCATTGCCTGGACTGTGAACAGAACACCCCCATCAGTGACGTTTTTCCAGCGTTCAAGAATGGGTACAAAATCCGCAAGCAAGGTCGGGAGTTCTTTCTGGAGCACGCAGGCAAAGGCACATCTGTGCTGTTTCATGTGAATCCCTGAGGCAGAGCCTCTCATCAGCACTTTCCGTCCCAATTTGCTGTTTGCTGGACGGGATGGGCATCCTATTGTGGCAATGGTGCGTCACAACCTGTCGTTTCTGTGGTGTGCAATGGTCATGGGTGAGCCATGATTGTGAAGACCTGACAGACCCATCATTTGACAACGAGAAAATCCCTGTTCTCTCGTGGTCTGGTCGAGCAGGAGTTTTGCTGCAAGAGAAAGCAGGATTGAACCGACAACTTTATTTTGTTCTGATTTTGTAATGGGTTTTTAGGTGTATTTACCTATTTGATCACTTGTACTTTCAAAAATCAGTTTAAAATAAAGTCTGTAAAATTGCGCACAGTTTCTCAGCCCTTTTCTTTTGGAGGTTTTACCCATGATGGGCCATCAGCGTATATTAGTTGCCCTTGCCCTCGGAATTCTGGGGGGTGCTGCGGCACAGGAGGGGCAGTCCGAACAGCCCAAACTGGACCAGACGGTCCTGGAACAATCTGCCTCCATCCTCTACCAGACCCTTCAGGAGGCCCTGCAAGAAGTGCAGGGTGATCCAGAGCAGAAGCACCTCAATGTGGCATTCGCCTTCAGCACCGGGCACTTTGCACAGGACCCCACCATGGCGCAGGCGGCACGGGAGATTGCGAACCTGTTTGTCAGAGACCACATGATTGAAGGGGACCAGATCTCCGCCTATGCCTGGGAGATGAACGTGTGGTCCCACCCAGGTGCGGAATTCAACCCTTACACCCTGCCTGCCAGCCTGAAAGACGATGCTGCAAAGGCACAGGTGAACCGCCTGTGGCCCCTCTCTGCACAACCTGACACCGCAGGAGGACATGACACCGAACAGACCATTGTGGAGCTCTCTGAGCAACTGCAGGGCAAAAACACAGTTCTGGTGCTGCTCACCAACACTGCATACAGTGTGGCCTCCGACAGCCAGAAACCCATCGGGACCCGTTCTGAAACCTATCAGAAGGTTCTGGAAGGCTGGAAGCGGCTCAGCAGCAACAGTGCCAGTGGGGCTTCCGTGCAGTTGCCTTTTCAGGAGCAGGGTGGAAAGCGCCGCACCCTGGATGCTGTGTTGGTGCTGCCCAACGATTACCAGCCTGCTGCACTTGACAAGGGCAGCCGAACAGAGCAACTGGTTGCTGCCCAGAAAGCTGCAAAACAACCCAACCTGTTGTGGGTCTACATTGTTGCAGGTGTCCTGATTCTGGGTGTGCTGGTTTTCTTGCTCACCAGGCAAAGAAATCCTGCACCCACAGGTGGGTCCACCAAAGCAGCACGGGCCAGCAAAGCTCCCCTTGAACTGGAAATTGGAAAATCCAGTTTTGCGATCCCCGGTCCCAAAGATCCTCCGCTCATCTGTCAGGTGCGCAAGGATCAGGGCATTCCTGCCTCTGATCGGGTCACCCTGATCTCCGAAAAGAACATTCCAGCAGACCTCGCCCAGCTTGAACGGGACAGAGACAGCATCCTCATCAAGGTGGCCGATGGGGTGAAACTCCACTCCATCGATGGTCAACCTCCCCAGAAACCTCTGATTCCTTTGCGTGAAGGCCTCTACCGCATTGAACTTCGCGGCCAGTACCAGGAGAAACCCACCCTGCCTCCCCGCCCCTTTCAGCAAGAACTGAAGATCCGCATCCGTCCTCAGGCGGAATGACCTTTAAGGAGACACCATGAGCACCTACATCAAAACCCTCGTGATCGGTCTGGGCAGCACAGGAACCCGCATCTGCAATGAACTGGTGCGGCGCATCGAGTGGGAGCTCGGTGGGCTGGAGAAAGCCCCCTGGGTCCGTTTCCTCGCCATTGAAACCAATTCCAATGAACCGACGCCCCTCAAGAAGAATGGGGATTTCCGCTCGATTGGTTTTCGCACGGCAGAGTACAACGACATCCTGCAGAACATGCATGCCTACAATGAGCGCATCGCATTGGACGACTGGGCGGACATCGACACCCTGAAAAAACTTCCCGATCCTGAAGGTGGAGCCGGAAACATCCGCATGGTGGGCAGGCTGGCCTTGCTGTACGGCGAGAACTTTGAGAACATCAAACTCTCAGTGCTCTCCCGTATTGAACAACTCCGGGACCTCAAAGAGGCCAAAGCCCAGGAGGCCCGCGGCCCTCTGCCAGACGGCAGCAACCCTGAAATCACCTTTGCTGCGGATGGACAGGTGCGCATTTTCATTGTTGGGACCCTCTGTGGTGGGACCTGCTCCGGGCTTGCCCCTGATTTTGGGTACTTCCTGCGTTCTTTCCTGGGGCAGGAAAAACTGATTGGGATCTTCACCCTCCCACACCCCAATTCGGTGCACCCCTATGCCCAGCGCATCAAGAAGAATGCATACAGTGCACTGGTGGAACTGAACCACTACCACCTTTCCCAGAAAGGGGATGCCCCTCCCATCCGTTTCCCGGATGGAACCAGCAGTGAACGCTTCAAGAAAGTCCCCCCTTATGACCTGCCTTACCTGGTGATGCCCAACAAGGCCACCACCGCAGGTGAGGTGGAAATCATCAACATGGTGGCTGACCGCATCTTCCTGAATGTGTTCACCCCCTCCACCGACCCTTACAGCAACGCGGTGGATGTAGGTACGTTTGATCTGGAAAACCAGGCCCACGTGTTCTGCACTTTTGGGCTGGCCACAGTGGAAGTGCCTGCCCAGCAACTCACCGAAGCCTGCACCAGCAAGCTGCTTCTGCGCTCCCTGAGGCGCTGGCAGGACAGCCATGATGTGGACACCGACAGTGTGCTGGATCGGGTGGGCCTCACCTGGAACCGCCTGAAGGCCATGCTGCTTGCGCAGGAAGGCAATGAACGGGAACTCGAACAGCGTCTGCGGGATCAGGTGGAAGAACTGTCAAGGCAGGCTGAAACCCAGCCTGAGAAACTTCGTGCCGCACTGGACGCTTTCCGCCTGAAATTCAAAGCAGGTGAAGGCAGTGTCTCCACAGCGGTAAAATCCAATGTTTCCAGGGTGGTGGAAGGGGTGTACAACCGGCTGCGGGATTACGCAGCAGATGTCCTCACCAACCTTTACGAGGGTCCTGATCCCTTCAAGAAAGTGGTCAAGGCAGGCATTGACTGGGTGCAGGAGGTGTCCCAGAACCTGACCCCATCCAGCAGCGATGAGGCGAGACGCAATGTGGATGCTGTCATCACGCGACTGGAAGAGCCCATCAAACGCAACCTCTTTGGGGTGAACAAAGCCCAGGTGGCCCAGCGTAAAGAAGACGTGCGGCAATTCCGTAACCTGCTTCTGGAAGAAATGGAAGCCCGCATTGATGAACTGATGTACCAGGTGCTCTCCAACCAGACCACCCGGGGCAAAACCGAAAAAGGACTGCTGGAGCGTCTGAAAGTCATGATGGTCCCCATTCAAACCCGTCTGCGTGGCCTGGAAGGACGCATCACCCACCTGACCTCCAACCTGGACCGCAGGGTGCAGGAACTCTCCAGAAATGCTCCCCCACTGGTGGGCCTGACCATCTTCGAACCCAACAGTTCCGTGGAACAGGAATACCGCCGCTGCCTGCAGGAATGGACCGGAGACGCCACCCAGACCTTTGAAGGTGCCCAGGAAGAAGCATCCGAGCGCATCATCCAGGACTGGACCGAGGTCACCGAAATGCTGATGCCCCCTCTGGCCGTGTCCTCAGAAGAGGACCTGCTGTCCAGACCGTATCTCGCTGGTACAGAAGATCCCCTTCCTGAAAGGCAGTTCAAGCGCCTGTGGCAAAAAGCCCTGGAGCCCTTCCAGCGCCTTGCCAACATTGACGTGCTGGAACGCTGGTCGAAACTGGGTGTGGACCAGAGCGGCGCAGACCCGGCCATGCGGGCCAGGGATGCCGCACAACTGGCAAAACCTTTCCTGCGTGTCGACCGCAATCAGGCCGAGAAAGGCAACCGTTCCCGCATCCTCAACGTGACCTCCCTGCTGCTGCCCAACCATGTCACCGACAGCCAGAAAACGGAATTCAAAACCGCCATCAGCTCTGTGTTCTCTGCGAACAAGGCCGGGAATGCCTTCTCGCCCCAGCGTTTCAGGATTGTGCTGCTGAACGAGTGGTACAGGTTCCCCCTGCGTGGCCTCACAGACGTGCTCGGGGCAGGAGGCATCCACGAAGCCCAATGCGAGGACTTCCCCACCTTCCACACCCGCCGGGACATTTACTGGCTGGGCCTCTCCCCGAGAGAAGGGAACCTGCTGCGCGAAACCGAAGAACTGCTGGTGCTCGGGGTGATTCTGGATGTGATCCAGATCAAGGCAGGCCGCCTGACTTTCTCCATGAAAGGCATGGGTGGAGCAATGGAGGAACGCCACCTGCCCCTGAGCTTCTACGATGCAGCGCGCATGCTGGCCCGAGAGCACCGCGATGTCAAAGGCGGACAGCTCAAAGGGGTGCGTGCTGTCCTCAAAGCCCGCATTGAACAGAAATGGCACCAGTCCACCTCCACCCCCGAAGAAAGCAGCGAGCAATTTGTGCGACTGCTGATCGATCAGGTGAATGCCTTCTTCCTGCGTTACGCCGACCCCTCCAGAATCATCCGGGACTGGGGCAGCAAAGAATGGACCTGGGAGTACGTGGTGCGCTTCATTGCCAAGAGTGGAGACCTGTTCGCGGCCTACCAGCGCATCAGCCCACCCGACCAGGAAATTCTGGCCCGACTGTGGCTTGAAAAAGGAGACCGGGGCCTGTGGGGTGGTGTGGTCTCTGAACCTGGCTTCTACTGCGAACATGACGGCGGCCTGATCGGCAAAACCCTTGAAGAAGCCGCCCAGCATGGCTGGCGTTGTTTCATCAATCCCGAGCACCACTTCGGGGACCAGCTGGAGAAAGTCTCGCACCATGGTTGAACAGCTGGGTCTGACACAGGTGAGTCTGTATGGAATCATTGCCCTGCTGATTCTGGCAGTCTGGTACGGAGTTCAGATCTGGCAGGTCAATGCCAGGCTTGACCACGAGCGACAAACAGCCGAAGAGCTGGGAAAAGCCCTGAACCGCTACTCCAGATTTGAAGGCCAGGGGCTCTCCAGTGCTGAAGCAATGGAGGTGGCCAAAGACTCGGCCCTCATTCACAAACTGGCGAAAATGGCCGAGCGCCAGCGCAGCCTCCCCACCGCAGAAATTGACACCATGCTCACCCCCATTGCGGAGGAAGTGCAGTCCTGGCTCACCCCACTGCGCAGCGCCCCCAACCTCCTGATGCTCGGTGGTCTGGTGATCACCCTGATTGGTCTGGGGCAAACCATTGGCAATTTGCCCGTCCGGGAAGCCAATGTAGAGCAATTGACTGCAGCCCTCCCTGAAGCCCTCAGTGAGATGAAAGGGGCGTTCTACGGTTCGATGTTCGGGGTGGGGTGTGCTTTGCTGCTGGGCTTCATGTTCAGTTATACCCTGAGAAAGAGCCAGCAACTTCTGACGGTGCTCTCCAATGTGGGACACAGTTACCTCGCCCCCCTGATCCTGCTGCCTCGTATTGAGAAACAGGTGGAAATCCTGCAAAACGCCATCACCGAAACCAGAGATTTCTTCAAAGAGCTCTCGCAGCAGATGCAGAAAGTCACCCAGGATTTCGGCAAGGAAATTGGTGCAGCAGGCAAAGTCATGAAAGACAGTCTCATCGAGCTGAAATCTTCTGCAAAAGACGTGCACGACCAGCTCAAGCAGGTCTCTGAAAACGTGATCACTGCGGCCAACGAACTGGCAAAAGGCACGCAGGAATTCCGGGGCCTCCATACCGAGCTGCAAAACGCCCACACCTCACTGGAGAACATGTTCGTGCGCAGCCAGTCAGAGCTGGACCGCAGGGCGTCTGAGCACCTTCAGCAATTGCAGGACATGCAGACCAACTTTGGGAAGAGCAGCCAGAACATCCTCAGTCACCTGCTCGTCACCTCAGAGGGCATGGGTCAGCTGACGCAGAACATGGATGCGACCCGCAAAGAACTTGAGACCTCTTCTGAACGCATTGCCCAGAAAGTGCAGGGGTCCTTTGAAGGTCTGCACGGCATGCTGGACACCACCCTCACCGCGCACCAGCGAGAGATGGGTCAGGTGGGGCAGCACCTCCAGGCCATGACGACCCGCATTGAGACCCTGAGTGACCGCAGCATGGACGTGCTGCAGCTCTCAGAACACATCCAGGAGCAGGAGAAACTGCGTCATCTGGAACTCCTCAAAACCCTGGCCAGCAACAACCAGGGACTTGCTTTGCAGTTGCAGCAGACCATGGAGGCGCACAGCCCCCTGGAGTTCCTGAAAGACCAGAAGGTGTACCAGACCGCCGCCCTTGGTGGCCTCATTCAGCAGCAGGAACGCATGATGGAAACCGTGCAGCAGGCCAGTGCAGGTCTGGGGACACAACTTCACCTGGACCTGCAGAAAACCCAGGACCTGCTCAATGCCCTGCAGACGGTGATTCCAGAGCGCCAGCATGTGCACCAGTGGATTTTTGAATCCGGGGACCAGTTGCAGGACAGACTGGAGCATTATGTGCTGACCCTGCAGGGTCAACTGCGCAAGACCCACATGGAAGTGCAGGACCTGAAAGCGGCCCTGTCACTGGCATTGCAAAAAGGGAGCAATGGGCATTCGAACAACCCTCCACCCCAGTCTGCACCTCCTGTTCCCCCTGCGGTGACCGTCAAACTTGAGCAGGAGCCTGGAGAGGGCGCATGAGACGCCTGAGCAGTCAGGATGGGGTGGAAGTGAACCCTTACATTGCCCTGGCAGACAACGGCCTGAGCATGGTGATGGTCATGACCCTCTTTACCGTGATGGTTTTGCTGGCGATTTTGCAGAAAGAAGACACCCGCAAGGATGTGCGTGAAGAGTTTTATGACAGGGTGATTCAGGCTTTTCCCGAGCAGCAGAGGCCGCAGATGCTGGACTACAAGGTGAAAAATGATCCTCCGGGAGCCCAGAGGTGGGTGTTCAAGGATCAGGTTCTGTTCATCCGGGGGACAGCAAAACTCACCCCCCATGGACAGCAACTGCTCTCCAAATTTGCGGATCTGATGGCCCAGAACACCGACAAATGGCGCAGGGCCCGCATCGAAGGTCACACCATGCCCACCGAACTCAACAAACCGGACAACTGGGATCTGGCCAATGCCCGTGCGAGCACTGTGGCCAAACTCTTTACCGACAACAGCTGTGCCATCCGGGCCAACAGCATATCCACCTCCGGACGTGGAGGACAGAGCAAAGCGCTGGGGCTTGCACGTTCGGATCAGCGGAATGAACGGGTGGAGATCATCCTGGAATACTCGGCCCTGAGTGCTTCTGACAAGACAGACCAGAAACGGGACTGCAACTGATGAACACCTGCCCTTACTGCAACACCCCCATCATCGGCACGCATGTGAAATGCCCTTCTTGTGGCATGCCCCTGAACCTCACCACCCTGGCGAAAGGCACCACCCTCAAATTCCGTTACACCATCGAAAAGGTGCTTGGTCAAGGAGGATTTGGCATCACCTATCAGGCTCACGACAAACTGCACAACAGAGGGGTGGCCCTCAAAGAGTTTTTCCCCCAGGGGGTCCTGAGGGTCGGTCAGGACGTGATTCCCAGTGGTGCTGCTGCCCTCAGTGAATTCCTGCAGCACAAGCAGGCTTTCGTTCAGGAAGCCCAGACCCTTGCCCAATTTCAGCACCCCTCCATCGTGAAGGTGCAAGACGTCTTTGAGGAAAACGGAACGGCCTACTATGCAATGGAATTGCTCGATGGTGAAAGCCTCGGGGACATGCTGCGGAATCAGGGAACGTTGCCCATGCCACAGGTGCTGACGGTGGCCCACGCTGTCTCGCAGGCCCTGAATCCCGTGCATCAGGCCGGGATGCTGCACCGGGACATCAAACCGGACAACATCGTGCAGACAAAGGACCAGCGCACCATCCTGATTGATTTCGGGTCAGCCCGCAAGAGCACCGGACAGACCCAGTCGATGACCCAGCTGGTCAGTCCCGGGTATTCGCCGTTGGAACAGTACAGCTCGCAGGGCAAATATGGTCCTTACACCGACCTTTATGCTCTGGGAGCGACATTGTACCACTGTGTTCAGGGGTCACCTCCCCCCTCGGCCACCGATCTGGTGAATGGCTCCCTGCCTGCAATGTCTGCGCATGTCCCTGCCAACCTCTCCCGGGCGATCCAGGCCTGCCTGAAAACCAGTGTGAAGGAACGGCCCCAGACGGTGCAGGAGTTTCTGGGCCTGCTGAGTGACGCCCCTGATTTCCAGGAAAACGACCTGCAACTGACGGAGCACGACATGCACCACAGTGCCGTCCAGCAGATGGTGTTTCTGGACCCCCAGACCCTCATCACGGCCTCCCTGGACCACACGGTCAAACGCTGGACCCTGAGCGCACTGGACAGCCCGCAAAAAACCTTCTCAGAGCACGATGGGGGAGTGCAGGCCCTGGTGGTCTTCAGAGACCTGCTGATTTCTGGTGGGGATGATGGTGTGGTGGTGATTCGACCTGCCCATTCGGTCCCGTACCGCATCCATTGCGATGAGCCTGTGGTCTCCCTGGGGGTGATGGGGAACCGTCTGGTGGTTGCCACCCGCAGCCGTCGTTTGAGCCTGTACGACCTGCAGAACCGTGACAAACTGCTGGAAAGCCAGCCCATTGCCCACTACATCAATGAGATGCTGATCCTCGCAGACCAGCAAAAGGTGGTTCTGGGACTGAAAAACGGGCAAGTGGCCTTTCTGAACAAAACCTTCCAGGGACAGCCCCTTCCTGCACACAGTGGACCCGTGTGCAGCATCCTGCGTGGAAACCAGCAGGTGCTGACGGTTGGAACGGAGGGAAGCTTCATGGTATGGGACATAACGGGAAACCTGATGCAGACCCGCTACACCCACACCTGTGAGGTGCAAATGGCCCTTTTCCTGAATGCCAGCACAGTGGTTTTTGCAGACTCAGACAACACCCTCTGGACCCTGGACACAGCCAATCAGGCCCGATCCTGGTTGCAGCTTGAACAAACGGTCATCTGCATGGTGCTTTCCCCAGACGGCAAACAGCTCCTGTGTGGAACCGAACAGGGCAGTGTGTACCTCGTGGACATTCAGTAGGACGGTGGAGCAAAACATGCCAGAAACCCCTCAAATCGCAGAAAACCTGGCTGAAAAGCTGGAACGCCTCGAACTGAACCTGCAACGCTGGGAGCGACTGGGAGAGAAACTGCCCGATGTGATCCTGGCCGTGGAACACCTGGAAAGACGTGCAGAAGATGCCATTTTGCGGATGCAGCAGGAAATGGACCGCCACAGGGAGGAGCTGAACCGCCTGCAACCCAGAATGCCAGCCGTGCCGAAAGAGGAACCCAGGTCTTCAGCGTCTGCTCAACCTGCCCCCGTCGATGCTTCCCGCATGAAACAGGACCTCCTGAATGCGCTTCATGAGCAAATGGACTGTGAATTACAGGCTTTTTCCCGCAATGCTCTCGACCCCCTGCACAACCAGATGCAACACCTGAAAATCAGTGTGCAGCAAATGTCTCTTTCCTCTGGCCCTGCACAACCTATCCCACAAGGACCTTCTACAGCAGTCCTCGAATCCCAGATCATGGCCCAGCAGCAGGAGATCAACAAGTTGAAAAATCAATTGCAAATGATGGAGGAATCCCAGCAGACTGTCCAGGAGCAACAACGCGAAGGTCATCAGGTGCTCTCTGAGCATGTTCAGAGCCTGCAGGGGGGGATACAGGGACTCCAGTCTTATGTTCTGCAAGTGGAGAAATCTACCCAGAACTCTGTTCAGAACAGCATCCAGCAATTGATGCAGCAGCAGGCCACAGACAGAGAGCATTTGAACCACAGCCTGCAGCAGCTTGAACATGCCTTCAATGAATTCCAGAGCTGGTATCAGGGTGCGAAGCCACTGGCGAGGTTGTTTTCCAGACCGAAGTGAGAACTTTACCCCCGATACGGTACTGTTACCCGGAACACCGGAAGCACCATAAAGTGATGGTCTTCCGGTCCGGTGTAGCCTGCCCGGTTGTACCACTCGTCGTCCCGCTGGCACTGGATGACCGTGTGCCCGATGGGGGTGATGCGTCCCCGCAGGTTGCGGTACTGCTCGAGTTTCTGGGCCAGAGGGCTGTTTTTGCTGAGGTGGGCCACAGGTTGCCCGAAGTGGGTGATCAGGTTCCCGTGCAGTTCAAGGGGCCCCCATTGCTGCGCAAAACGTCGCACTGCCTGTCTGCCATCCACATGGATGACCCTGGGAGAGGTGATGTAGAAGTCCGAGGGGTCGGGCATGCGATCAAAGGTGAGGTGGGTGGGAACTTCAGCAGGGCATTGCACCACAAAGGGAACCACACCGTCTTCCAGGAGCCCTTGCTGGAATTCACGGCTCCTGAGGGCAGGATGGCAGGTGCTTTCGTGCCTGAGCACATGGAGGTGGTTTCTTGCCCGGGTGAGGGCCACGTACAGGGCGCGGGTGTCATCCGGGAGCACCTGACCTGAACGCAGGGGCACCTGTTCGCTGATCACGAACACCTCGTCGAACTCGCAACCTTTGGCCGAGTGGTAGGTGGAGAGCACCACCCCTCTGTGTCCGAGGGGCCGGGTGTTTTCCATGCGCAGGGCAACCTGTTCAAAAGTGGGGTTTTTCAGGCTGGAGACGCTGTCCAGCAGGGCCTGCCACGCATGGTCTTTGCTGGACAGGTTGAGGATCAGTCGGGTGTCCTCCAGAATGTTCTGAGGGTCACGGGTGGTGCGGCCTTTTTCTTCGAGCAGCACCTGCTGCACTTCCCGCCCGATCAGAGAACTGACGGGCCTCAGGGCATCATGCACGTTCAGAAGCTGCATGGGGATGCCTGAAGAGGCCAGAAAGTGCTGCACTTCATTGAGTTCCTCCCAGGTGCGGGCAAGCACTGCAATGCCCTCTGGCCGGGTGCCTTGCTCCACGCGCTCCTGAATGCGTCTGCAAATGGTGTAGGCTGCATCGAGTCTTCGGGTGTATTTCCCGAGCTGCACACTGCCGTCCTCCGTCCGGTTGCTGATCACCCGGTTGTGCTGTCCTTTGAGGCGGCTCTCTGCTGGCAGGGTGAATTCAATGAAGCGGTTGGCCACCTGCACAATGCGTGGCGCGGAACGGTAATTGACAGACAGGGTCAAAACCTTGTTCTGTTCAATCCTGTAATCCTGCTGGAAACGGTGAATGAATTTGATGTCTGCACCCTGAAAGGAATACAGGTTCTGGTCGTCATCCCCCACAGCCACCAGATAACCAGGCTGGTCCACCTCATCGTCATCAGCGTTGCCATCGAAACGAGCAAGCTGGGTCACCAGCTGGTATTCCAGGTCCTTGATGTCCTGGTATTCATCCACCAGCACGTACTGGTAATTGCTGCCCTGCTCCTGCAGGTGCTGAATGGCTTGCTTCAGAATCCAGTCGAATCTGGCCTGATCCCCGCGCACTTCCAGCGGAGCGTCTTTTTCGGTCAGGCCAGTGAGTTTGCGGGCCAGACCGTGAAAGGTGAAGACATCCACCTTGAGGGAGAGCTCTCCAATCAGGTCACTGATGCGTTCCTTGACCTCTGCAACGGCAGTGCGGTTGTAGGCCAGAACCAGCACCCGATCCGCAGGAATGCCGCGCAAGGCCACCAGATTGGCCACCCGGTGCACAATGGTGCGGGTTTTGCCGGACCCTGGTCCGGCAAGCACCAGGAGGGCACGGGAGCTGTCATCCTGCACGATGCTCTTTTGCACCTCGCTGAGGCTGGCAAGGATTTTGTGCTGGAACTCCGGGATCTGCAGCGTTCCAGCGGTTTCAGGATAGGGGAGGTGGCGGTCACAGAACACCTTGAGGTCCTCGGTGAAATAGGCTTGCAGCAAATGAATGCGCTGGGTCTCATCGGGCTGCCTGAGGATTTCACGCAGGCTGTGCAGGCGTCTGGCCCGGTTCTCGTAATGCTGTTCCAGCGGGCGGTAAGCCACCTGATTGTAACGGCCACGCTGCCCGGGTTTCAGGTAAAAAACACTGCCCTGCTCAAAGTCTCCACGGGTGAAATCCAGCAGACCCAGCATCTGCATTCCAGCCAGACCTTCCAGCACGGTTTTGCCCTCTGAAATCTCGAACATGCGGTCCAGTTCTGCAACATTCAGGGTGATGCCCTCTGCTGCGTCGCTGAGTTTTTCAAGAACGGTCTCGGCAAATTCCCGGAAAGTTCTGTATTGCTGCTCGAAAAGCATGCACCATTCACGCAGGGAGAGGTCTGGATCACTGAACTGGATTCTGGCACTCAGCCTCTCCAGTTGTGCTCTGGAGAGCCCAAGCACCTGGGCCACCCTGAGGGCCTGCTGGAGCCTGGCCTGCCTGCTGCGGCGCATCAGGTCCTGATTGACCTGTTCGATGTGAAGCTGGCTGAGGTCCACATCTGGCTGCTCGGAAAGGTGACTCAGGAAAGCCCGCACACTGGCGGTCGAAGCGTCCAGCCTTCCTCTTGCTCCACGCCGAGTCCTCAGGGAGACCTCGTAACTCCAGCTGGCGTATCCTGCTTTGACCATCTGCCGGAGGCCTCGAATGACTTTTGCCGGGGTGAGGGCACACAGCATCGCAGCTTCCCGCACATCGACCAGCACCTCCACACCGATTTTTCTGCTGTGGTGCCGCAGCAGAGACAGCACCTTGCTGCCTTCCAGCCCCAGAGCTTGCTGGCTGTGTTGCATCCTGATTTTCAGGACAGCCGGGCGCTGCTCTCCTTCATGCACCAGATCATAACTTTCCAGCGCAAACAGGGCCACCCTCGACTGGGTGATCAGGGCGTCCGGGTCTTCCTGAGGGAGGGCGTGGCTGAATTCAAAGCTGGACACCCAGCGGTGCACCGGAGGGGAATTCAGGCGCTTTTTCACCACCTGCCAGCAGTCCTTGAGGGCTTTCTCACTGGCGATGCGGTTGTTTTTCTCATGCTCAAAAAGCAGCTGGAAATCACGCTCGTCCCACAAAAGCAGAGCGTGCCCGGATTCGCCCGGTTTCCGGGCCACCCGTCCTATTTCCTGCAGGTAACTTTCAGGGGTGGAGGGAGGCCCTGCATGAATTACCGTGTGAATTCCAGCCCGGTCGATCCCCATGCCAAAGGCGCTGGTGGCCACCACCACCTCAAGGTCACCATTCTTGAACATCTGCAGCACTTCCCGCTTCTCAGCGGCAGGAATGCGGGCATGGAAGGCTTTCACCTGGAAACCCAGGTCATCCAGGGTCTGGGCATAACTTTCTGCCAGTGCCCTGGATTGCACATAAATGATGGAGACACCTGTTTCACGAGCCTCCTGCAGTTTCTCGACGATCACATTCAGGCGTTCGCTGCGGGGAACTTGCCGCACCTCGGTCTGGATCTCCGTGCGCCAGCGGAAGGGAGCCACTTCCGGGACCGTCACCAGGCTTCTTCCCAGCAGGGGTTCAAGTTGCTGCACAAAGCGGTTTTTCAGGTCAGCCACCACCTGTCGGGTTGCCGTTGCAGTTACAAAACCCAGTCTGGGAAGCTGACCTTCTTTGTGCAGGTCCCGGATGATGCCGGGAATGCGCAGAAAATCAGGCCGGAAATCCATGCCCCACTGGGACAGGGTGTGGGCCTCATCCAGCACCCAGAGGTGGGGTTGCCTGTGGCGCAACATGCGCTGCACAGCCACATTGCGCAGGCGTTCAGGGGAGACATACAGGATGTCGATGCGGCCCTCCCACACCCCATCCAGCACCTTTCTCTGTTCCTCGGGCGTCTGGGTGCCACTCAGGAAAGCCACCCTGGAGGCCCACTCTGGCAATTGCACCTGCAGGTTGATCACCTGATCTTCCATCAGGGCCTGCAAGGGGCAAATGATCACAGAGAGCCCTCTGCGGTATTTGCTGAGGAAGAGGGCTGGAAACTGGAAGGTCAGGCTCTTGCCCCCTCCGGTGGGCAGCAGGCCCAGAGGAACCACCTCACCTTTCAGGAGGGTCTGCACGATCTCAAATTGCCCTTCTCTGAACTGGTAATGCTCGCCATACAGGGTTTTCAATTCCTGGGTGAGGTGCTCGAAGGTAAAATTCAGGGGTGAGCAGGCTTCTTCAGCCTGCTGGAAAGACGGAAAAGTGTGCTCTGCCCAGGCGGGTCTGCGGTGGCTGTCCTGCCCGGCCTGCAAGATCCAGCTCAGGTAGATCACGGCTCCCAGATTGCTCTCTTCGTGAAGCGGCAGAGACCAGAGGTGGTGCCTGAGGGGAAGGAGTTCTTCGGGCCACGGGGCATCATTCCCCTGGAACAGGTCTCTTAAAGGACTGTCTGGCAAGAGCCTCCTGACCGTCTGGTGCACCAGAGGAGAGAGCTGCGAAATGGCTGCCCGGGCCTTCAGATATCTGGCGTAAGTTTCCATGCAATCTTCAAGCGGATCACTGCTTGGCACGTATTCCCGGTAAGGCTTTTCCAGGGCCTGACTGGGCTCACCAGGGAAGACCAGGGTGCAGAGTTCCAGGGTGTCCAGGGTGCGTTTTTGCAACTGCACAAAGCTGCTCTGTGACAGGTGTTTCTGCAAAAAGGGCAGATCGAAGCGCCTCAGATTGTGCCCGAGCAGCACTTCACAGGTCAGCAGTTCACGTTCCACCTCAGCAAGATCCAGCGCAGTGAACCGTCTGGCCTGCAAGCCATTCAGGTGAAGGCCCTCTCTGAGTTGCCCGTCCAGCGAAACTTCCAGATCCAGCACCATCAGGCCTGCAGGCCAGTTTTGAAGGTCCACCGTGGGCAAATCAGCTTCAGGGGCCTGCTGGTCTTGAGCAGGCAGGACTTCTTTCTGGTGCTGTCGATGTTTTTTCAGCTGTCGCTCTGCCTGTTTCAGATGGCGTTCGGCCCGCTTCTGCAACTGTTGCAGGCGTTCACGGGTCAATTGAAATTCTTTTTCCAGTTGCTGCAGGGTGTGCTCAGCATGACCAAACCAGCCGTACCGCAAAGACAGCAGCCGGACCTGTTTCTGGGGCATCTGCTGCAAGATCTTCTGGATGTGGTCTGGCTGGTACCCCCTGTGCTGGCAGAAGGCCTCAAACCTGGGACAGGTTTTTGAGGAGGATTGCAGTTCTGCTTTCTGGTAACCTCGCTGCAAATAGTCCTGCAGCAAGTGCTGGCCCAGCAGACCCTCCAGAGCATCGTAATCCTCTGAACGCTGGGCCAGGTATCCTCTCAGCATGCCGTGCTGCCCAAGCAGATGGGCCAGTGGACCGTCTGGGAGTCCAAGATGTTGTGCCATTTGAGACAGGGTTTGCCCGGACATGATCGCTTCGAGCAGCCACACCTGGTCCTCTGGGGTGAAGTGAAACATGGGGTCGTGAGAGGCAAAGAAATCTGCTGAAGCCATAGGTGTTCAGTTCAGGGTACTGCTGTAAGTCTGACATCATTCGTGAAATAAGGGATTTCCCTTACTTCATCTTTGGAAAAGGGATATTCACCCTTTCTGGATGTTTTCACTGGATGAAAATCACGCTCTAAGGATTTTGGAAATCCTGGGATTTGTGCTCCTGGATGAATTTGATCTTTCGGGTTCGTCGGTGGATGAGGTTGGTTTTGAAACGAAATTGGAGTTCCATAAAATCATTTGTAACTCATTTGAAAACATTCCATTGCAATTCGATCACAAATTACAGCATGTATGTGATTTTCTGATGGGACATCTGCTCAGAAGTTGTGATTTACTGTGATGATAAGTGTGTCATCCAGCAAGCAAGTTGTCATGACTCAGGTGAAACCCCCAGCAATTATCAGGTTCGTTGAAGTCTTCATTCTGATGTATTCAAGAATTCCAGGATTGCCAGATCATTTGCCTGCCATCACCCTGGCGGGTGGGCGCACATTGCAGGTGGTGTGTCTGGACCTTCTGGAAGATCAGCCTTTTGTATCTGCGCCGGGAGATCGATAAAGTCAGTAAACTGGAAGACAAACTCTATAGGTTGCCTCTGGAAAACATCTTCGACAACCCAGAACGTTCTGATGCATGGTGAAAGGAATGAAAACATGAAAGAGCAACAAGCCAAACAGGATTTTATGGCATGGCTGAAGTCTCAGATTCCAGACACCGCTGAAATGCACGCCATCGCTCAGGAAGAATCAGAACGCATTGGACTGGCTTTGGCCCTCAAGAAGTCCATAGACGCTGAAGGACACAACCAGAAAGCCCTTGCAGAGCAGATGGGCGTGGCTCAGGCAGTGATCAGCAAATAGGGAAATGTGGGCCACGACCACACCCTGCACGTCCTGCGAAAGCTGATGGACGTGCAGGGTAGAAACCTGATCAAGGCCATCGAGATGAACAGAGAGTTCATCTCTCTCCGATGGCTCATCCCACAAAACAACTCAGAATCCCGCCCTGGGTCAGGGTGATGAGGGTGTTCCCATCGCAGATGGGCGGCACGATGATTCGTTCCTGATGCTGCAGCACAAAACGGGTCTGTCCTGAGGCCACATCCAGCCCATCCACCTGACCCTTTTCATCAGCAACAAGCACCAGTCCACCTGCCACGACAGGGGCGGCCACCACGGTGGCATTCAGGTGCCGGGTCCATCTGAGGTTGAGGCCAGCATCCATCATGACCACCTGCCCACTGTGATCTGCAAAAGCCCACCCTGCTGCTGTCTGATGGGGCATGTTGTAATTCTTGCCCACGATGGGGAGGCTGGAACGGCGTGCTCCAGAGTGCAGGTGGAGCAGGTTCAGGTTCCCCAGGTGGTCCAGCACGTACACCTGATCCCCAAGCACCACGGGCATCCCAAAAATGGGGTGGCTGAGCTGGGTGTTCCACTGCCATGCTCCTGTGATGGCATCCACAGAGATCACCCGGCCTTCTCTGAGGGTCACGAGCACACGGCTCCCAGCAAGGACTGGTGTGCCGATGCCCTGTCCACCCAGCGAGCTCTGCCACAGGATTTGCCCTTCAAGGTTGAGTTTGAAGAGAACCCCTGCGTAACTCAGGGCGTAAATTTCCTGACCGGCGAGTGGAGGTGCAAAAAACACATGGTGCTCCAGAACCCGTCCCTCAGGGAGCAAGAGTCCCTGTTCAGTGCCAAGGACAGGACCACGGACTGTGACCACAGGAGTGCTCTTGGAGGGAGGCACGTATCTGCTCTGAACCACCTGCCCCTGCAAATCCACAGTCACCCACTGTCCCTGTTCGGTGACCACCTGAATGAGACCATCGTGCAGCACAGGCATGCCCCTGGTTTTTCCGAGGGTGATCTCCCAGATTTTCTGGGGCATTTTCTGGAGGCTCAGGTTCAGGCGGTGTGGAAAGTGGGCTTCAAATGCAGTGGGTTTCAACAGGCTGCTTCCGCATCTTGTGCACTTCAGACTGTCTGGCAGGTTCTGGTGACCGCACTTGCACAGGGCAGCTTCCCATCTGCGCTTTAGGGGCATCAGGGCATCTAAAAGTTCACTGCCACTCTGGAAACGGTCCGACATTTTGTTCTGCACGCACTTCTCAATCACTGCAATGAAATCATCCCGGAGGTCTGGTCTGAGCTTTCGCAAACGTGGAAACTCCACGAAGACCTCACGAATCCAGGTTTCGGGAGCTGTCCCGGTCAGCAGGTGGTATAGGGTGGCTCCAAAAGCATAAATGTCTGCAGAGGGCTGCGTCTGGATGCTCTCGGCGTACTGCTCTGGTGGGGCGTATCCCTTGCTCACGAAGCGCTGGGTGTCCCTGGCCTTGGTGGGATTGAACACCCGCGAAATCCCGAAGTCTGCAAGCACCGCCTGTCCGTTGTCCCGTAAGAGCACATTTGCAGGTTTCATGTCCTTGTAGACGATGCTGTTCTGGTGCAGCTTTGAGAGGGCACTGGCGATCTGCACGCTCAGGTTCAGCGCTTCAATTTCACTGATGGGCATCCTGATTCCGCTGAGGTCCCCTCCAGAACACAGTTCCATCACCAGATAGGCGTTGCCACGTTCCACAAAGAAATCCAGCAGGGTGACGATGTGGGTGTGGTGCAGCCCGGCAAGCAGTGCCGCCTCCTGCTCGAACATCTTCAGGGCATGCTTCTGCTCCTCTGGATCGCTGGAAGGCAGAATTTCCTTGATGGCGCAAGGCCTGCCAAACAGGGTGTCGGTTCCTTTGTAAACCCTTCCCATCCCTCCCACCGCCAGGATTTTCTCCAGACGGTAACGGTTCAGCAGCATGATGTTCAGGGCCGGGGTCTGGGTGGCGCTGCCAGCAGCAGGACGGTATGCACAGTTCACGCAGGGATAAGAGGGGGTGGGTCCTCCACACTTCGCACAGATCCCATGGGGTGGTGTGGCAGGTGGTTGAGATGCGTTGGGGTTGTGACCGCAATTCACGCAGGGAAAAGCAGGGGTCTCCAGCAGGCAGTTGGGATTGGGACAGATCATGGTTTCCTCTTTTGCAATGCGTCCTGCAGGGCTTTCAGGCGAGAGGGGTTCGGGAATCCTCGGGGTGCTTTCTCCGGTTCAAGGTGCCGGACTTTCTGGATTTTCTGGCCGGACCTCAGGTACACATCCAGCATGAGAGAGGTCTTGCTGGTGAGTGCGCCCCACAGTGAACCCGCGCGGGTGTGGTACACCACCACCTGTTTGAAAGTGCCATTCCCTCTGTCCTTCAAACTGGCATGTATGGACCAGCTCTGGGCAACTTCCTGGAGCCCGAGTTCTTTCAGCAGCAGTGCATCTGCGGGCTTTAGGGTCCAGCAGGTATAACATTCATTCTCTCTCAGGCAACTTCTGCAGGTGAGGCCCTGGCAGGAGCTGCATTTCGCCGTGTGTCTGGCCCCGACAGGCTTCAGGCAGTCTTCGCAGATCAGGGTGTGGTTTTTGCACAGATGCTCTTTGGAAACAGAGCAGGAGGTGATGTCTTTCCTGTGATGATACGTTCCAGAAGGGCAGTACGTACAGATCACAGCACATTTGCTGCACAGTTTGCGGCCCTGCGTGTCGGTGACCAGATGGTCCGGGCAGGTGTTTTGCAGACAGTCCGCACACTGTTTTGTGTGGCTCTGGCAGGTGGCCTGACTGCACACGTGACAGTGATGCACATGCAACTGACAGTGCAGGTACAGTCGAAGGTCACGTTTGTTTTTGCCTTTCTGGCTTGCAGGAACACAGGAGGGGCAGACGGTCAGGCCGGAGAGGGCATGATCCGTGTGGCAGGTTTTGCAGGTGTCATGGCAGTCCGGGCAGCGCGGACCTTCCAGGGTCTGAACGGCTTCAGAAACACCAACCTGAGTCTGGCATTCCGGGCAGGCCATGATGTGGGTTTTGCAGAAGGTCCTTCCAGAGTGCTTTGCAGTGTGAAGGTATTTTCTGGAGTGCGTCTGATTGCAGGCTGCGCATTTCCCCACACATTCCAGGCAATACAGTCCTTCCACAGCCTGCACCGCTTCGGAGCGTCCCACCTGGGTTTTGCAGTCCGGACACACCACAATGTGTTCTCTGCAGAACGCATTGTGGCTGCGCTTTGAGCGGTAGCTGTGGTGGCTGCAGGTGCTTTTCTTGCAATCATGGCAACTCCGCTGGTGCTCATGGCACACCAGATGTGCCGCATGGTGGCTGTCCTGACATCCCTGCACCTCCTGGGAGGTGTGGTAGGTCCCCGTGGGGCACACCGGGCAGGTTTTTGCACATTCTCTGCAGACCTTCACTCCTGATTTTGTGGTCACCAGATGCTGCTGGCACATGGCCTTCCCACAATCCGTGCACACCTGCACGTGCTGGTGACAGAGGTACTGGGGTTTTGTGTGCTGGCCTGAGCACTGCATGGCCACCGCTGGATTCAGCCAGGTGGGTCTGGAGTGGCTTTCTGTGCACACAACGGCGCAGTTTTCACAGAGCAGTGCCCCATCTTCAGTGAGGTGCAGGACCGAATGGTGGGTGACGTTCTGGCATCCCTGACAGGTGCGGGCATGCCGGGCACAGAGGGATTTTAAGGTGATGTGGCAGGTCTGGAAGTGGTCGGTGCAGCCCACCCGGTCACAGTCCGCGCAGGACACCACGCAGGTGTGGCAGGTCTGTTTTCTGCACTCCGGGCAGGGCATCAGGCATGTTGGGCAGTTGTGCTTCTGGCAAGCGTGGCACCCTTCAAGGCAGGTGTTGCAGGTGCCCCCCTGGCAACTGCTGCATTTCTCCAGTGGGTGCTGCCTGCACTGGTGGACCTGGCACTGCTTGCACACCTGCTGGCACCTCTCGCACACCAGATGGTGCCCTTTTTCGCAGCCCTGCAACTGAAAGGTGATCTGCTGGCAGGAGCTGCAGGTCGGTGCGGTCAGCCAGGTTTTGCGCACCATGTCCCAGCGGTATTGTGCCCGCATGGACCAGTTTCTGGCCTTGAATTGCACCTCCCAGAGCTGCACGGGATACATCAGCAATTCCGCGAAGACCAGTTCGGTCTGCAACTGGGGTTTGAAGCGGTCAATGAGCATCTGGCGTTCCGGGCCGGACGCCCGGCGTTTGTTGATCTCCAGTTGCAGCCTCAAATTGATCCCGTCTTGCACGGGTTCCAGCCAGTGCTTCAGTTGCTGCTGGATGCCACTCCAGGCCCCATTCCAGGCCTCCTGCACTTCTTCAGGGGCAAGGGCCGTGGGGGTCTCGCTCGGATGAAGTTCCGGAGTTTCAGGGGCTTCGGAGAGCACCTGTTTTGTGGTGAGGTCCATCCAGATGGGAAGGATTTCTTCCAGATGCTCATCAGAGCGCACCGAGATCTTGACGTGAAAACACAGGTACTTGCGGTACAGCTGCTTTGGGGTTTTCTCAAGGTTCAGGTTCTGAGAAGAAAGGGCCAGCTGACCCAGCGCTTTGCCCTGCAGCATGGCTTCCGAGACCATGAAGCGGGAGCGCACAAACCCGATCAGGCGGTCCAGCAGCGGACTTCCAGCAGTGATGAATTCGATGCCTTCATCCTGATGAATGTCGTAATGCTCCTCACTGAAGGTGAAAAACAGCTCACTGCGCCGAAAGAACCGGTTCAGTTCCAGGGGAAGTTTGACCCGGTAGGTGCGGGAGGCCACTTCTCTGGGCTCCACCCCGAGCTTCTGGAAGAGCCCCAGCGTGAATCGTTCCAGATCGTGCATCAGAACAGCTCCTCACCGATGTCAAAATGCTTCTGGGTTTTCCTGTCCTGATCGAATTCCTGTCTGGCTTTGCGCAGTTCCGCCGAGAGCAGCCCCAGGTTCCTGTTGAGGCTTCGCACGTCCGGTGAGGTCTTCCAGAGATTGGTCAGGATCTGGTCGATGGTTCTGTCTTTTTCGCCCTGAAATTCAAAGTCCTGCAGCACACTGGCCAGTTCTCCGATGATCAAATCGAACATCCCCAGTCCATTTTTGAAAACGCTGTTGTAGATCAGCTCCTCAAAATCCTCCTCATACAGCAGGGTGTAGATGTGGGGGATCTCTTTTTGTCCGAGACGGTCGATGCGTCCCATGCGCTGTTCCATCTGTAAGGGGTTCCAGGGCAGATCGAAATGCACCAGATGGTGGGAGAACTGCAGATTGCGCCCTTCTGCAGCTGCGTCGGTGGAGACCAGGATGCCTTTGGGTGTGCGTCTGAAGTGGTAGAACCGCTCGGCTTTCTCTTTGCGGGAGAGGCCCGGAGCAAACTCAATGACGTGGTGCCCTTTGTGCCGGAGTTCCCGTGCCAGAAAATGCACGGTGCTCGCTTCCCTGGTGAAAACCACCACCTGCTTCCCGATGGATTTCAGCAGTCCATCGAGGGCCTCCAGTTTTTTGCTGGTGGTCGCCTGATGGGGTACCCCGTATGTGCGGGCGAGTTCAAGGCGGGACCCCAGCGAACTGAAGGCTTTCGAGAGCTCCCTGGCAGGGATGCGTCCGGTGCGGATCAGGTGCAGCAACTGGTTCTGCAGATTTTCTTCCTGAGGGTCCATGCGCACAGACAGCGTGTGCATCTGGCGGTCTGGAGGCAAAACGTTCTGGTAACTGGATTTGATTTCATGCCTGCGGTTGTGGATCATCAGTTCCTGCAAGACCACCTTCAGGTCCTTTTTGTTTCTGACCCGGCTGAAAAAATCATTGAAAGACAGGAAAAAATTCGGCTGGATGAAGTTGATCAGGTGGTACAGTTCCCTCACATCCTTGCGAATCGGGGTCGCCGAGAGCAGCATGGTGTACTTGCGGGGGACCCCTGCCAGATTCTCGTACACCTTTCTGGGCTGACCGTCCTTGCGCAGCAGGTTGTGCATCTCGTCGATGATCAGTGCGTCCACATTCAGTTTGCTGAAGTTGGGCTTCTGAAAAAACGACATCACCAGCAGGTCCTTATGGGCAGTTTCTCTGGAATAGGCCTCAAAGGGCAATTCCAGTTTTTCCTGCATCTCGCTGACCCACTGGTCCACCAGGTGAGCCGGGACCACAATCACCACTTTCTTCACCAGTTTGCGGATGTGGAGTTCTTTTAAAATCACGCCTGCCTCGATGGTTTTCCCGAGGCCCACCTCATCGGCCAGCATCACCTGACCGCGCATCTCCCTGAGGGCACGTTCCACTGCATGAAGCTGGTGGGGGTAGAGTTCCAGACGGTGCTTGAGGCGTTCTGGAGCCAGCAGGGTTTCAAAGCTCGGGAGTTTAGAGATGGCCTCGGCCTGCAGCCGCAGGGAGCGCAAATCCAGATCCCTCGTGCGGGCAGGTTTGGAGAGTTCCTGTAAAACCAGCGCAGTGTTTCCTGCAGGCGCGGGAATGTGCATGGGGGGCAGGATCATGGGTACATTGATTTTCGGGGCAGAGGGGGTGTCCGTCAGGATCTGGGAGCAGTGGTGGCAGCGTTCAGCGTTTCTGGGGTTTTCCCGGTGGCACCTCTGGCAGCGCACCATCTCCTGCGCCAGCTGGCTTTCTTGCAGGTTCAGCAGCAGGTCCAGCGTGTGACGCTGCTGGGCCTGAGGATGCAGCATACCCAGCAGCACCGACTTAAAACCAGAGGGCAGAGGTTCTCTGAAATGCACCTCCTGCCCGGGCACATGCACTTCTCCAGTCAACCAGTAACGCCCCAGGGCTCCCAGAGCATAAGTGTCAGTGAAAGCCCCCACCTGCTGACCTGCCCGCAGTTGTTCAGGGGCGGCAAAACCAGGTGTCCCGATGCCTGTGCTGATGGCGTGAGAGGTTCTCTGGCTGTTGCCGTAATCGATCAGATGCACCCCTCCACTTCGGGAGAACAGCACGTTCTCGGGTTTCAGGTCCAGGTAAAGCACCCCAGCCTGATGCAGTTGCCTGACCACACCCCCGAGTTCCTGCATGAGGGAAAGGGTCTGCCTCCAGTTCATGGGGAGGGCCGGGGAGGTGAGGTCTGCAAACAGGGTCATCACCAGACAGTGGCCTTCTGGCAGAGAAAATGCATCGATCAGGCTGGGCACCTGGGTGAGGTGCAAGGGGTCCAGCGCAAGCAGGTGGTCCCTTTCCTGCTCGAAGGTGTTCTGGTTCTGGTGGCACTTCAGGGCCAGGAACTTTCCGGGAATGAAAGGGTGCTTGACCCGGTAAACCCGGGCCTGCCCGCCCTGCCCGATGAGGGAATCGATGGTGTAGCGACCCAGCTGGGTGATCATAAGACTCCATCAATGTATCAGAACCC